>LZRT01000103.1 GCA_002159075.1 Bacillus thermozeamaize | reverse complement strand
TCCCAAGGACTGAAGAGTTTAACGGAAAGATATTTCGAAATTCGTCAAGGTTGGCGAACCGCCTAGTGCGGACCCGCATGCTAGGTGGTGTGAGGGGACGGGGGTTAGTCGCCCCCTCCTACTCGATTGCCCAGCATGGTTTAGCGAATGCCGTATTCTTTCATTTTTGCGTATAGCCAGGTCCTGCTAATTCCTAAAAGATGGCTTGCCTTTGTTTTATTCCCTTGGGCTTGCTTTAAAGCTTTCAAGATCAGTTCCTTTTCTTTATTTTTCAGCTCATCACGATAACTGTTATTCATTTTTATATGATTCGTATTTGATGGATGAGCATAAACAGAAGGGGACGGAGAGTCCAGCGGTTCTTGACGAAGAATGGTTGTCGGTAAATGTTCAATGTCGATGTATCCGTTTGTTGTCAAGTTTGCTGCACGTTCCATGACATTTGCCAATTCGCGGATGTTTCCAGGCCACGTGTAATTTAACAAGAGAGAAAGGGCGTCAGGGGTGATTCCCTTTAAATCAAAACCGGACTGGTTCAGTTTTCCGATCAGGGTCTGTACAATTTCAGGTATGTCTTCTTTACGTTCTCTTAATGGAGGCAGTTCAATACGAAACACATTAATTCGATAATATAGGTCTTCACGAAATTTTCCTTCTTGGACAAGACGTTCCAAATCCTGGTTTGTTGCCGCAATAATCCTGACATTGACCCGGATGGTTCGGCTGCTGCCCAGCGGTTCAAACTCTTTTTCCTGCAAGACGCGCAATAGTTTCACTTGCATAGAAAGGGGCATATCGCCAATTTCATCCAAAAAAAGCGTGCCGTTTTGGGCTAAGTGAAATTTTCCTTTTTTTCCTCCTCTTTTTGCTCCGGTAAAAGCGCCTTCTTCATAACCGAAAAATTCCGATTCGAACAACTCTTCCGGAATGGCGGCACAATTCACTTTCACGAAAGCCCCGGGAACACCGGAGGCAACATGAATGCTGTGGGCAAACAGTTCCTTGCCGGTACCGCTTTCTCCACAAATCAGGATGGTAGAAGGACTGCGAGACGCGAACATGGCTTCTTTTTTAACCTGCCGGATTTTCGCCGAGTTTCCCACGATGTCCGCAAAAGTGTAACGCGTTCCTTTAATATCGTTCAACTCCTGTTGGTAATAAGAAATTTGTTTTTCCAAACGGCTTATCTTTTCCAATGCTTCATGCAACTGGCGTAATCCGCGGTACATGATTTTACAAACAGCCCCTACAACGCGCTTGCCGTCATGGATTGGTAATGTGGTGATGACACACCGTTTTCCTGAAATGATCTTCCCCGTTCCCTGTATGGGCACACCCAACTGTAAAACTTGCCGAATGCCCAGATCGGGAAAGTCTTCCATAACCGATTGGCCAATTATCTGTTCTGCTTGCACCTGAAACAGTTCGCAAAATCCTTTGTTGGCCATCGTGATGACGCCCTTTTGATTCACTAAAACAATTCCGTCGTAGGCCAACTCCACAACGGTCCGTAGTTTTTCTTCCCACTCTTTCGTCCATTGGAGTTCTTCGGTCAATCGCTCGATGTGTGTCAGTTCCTCCATCATGACCATGACGCCCGAGATGCGTTCCCGTTCATACAAAGGCAGGCATTCCACGAGCACGCTGTGGTGATTGATGGACATCTTTTGTTTGGGTGTTTGCTGTCCAGAGCTTATGGCGTCCTTGATCATTTGTTTTAGATCCAGCGTTTCCATGGGGAGGTCCGAGATGGTCAGTGGTTGATGGTCTGGATCGACATTTAGGATTTGTTGGGCAATTGGATTGACAGCGGTTAGATTCATCTGCCGATCTACTGAGAACAGGCCGAAGGGAAGATTGTCGAAAAGTTTTTTCAATTGATTGTCCAGCATGGTACTGACAATGTGGTACGTGTGCAAGCAATCAGCGGTCGAAACAATCCCGATTGGCTGGCCTTCTGGATTGATGACCGGTGCTTGGGAGATAACGTGTTTGAGGAGGATATGTTTGGCCTCATCGACAGTATAGTCTGGCTTTAAGCAGACTGGTTTACAGACGATGAGGGAAACAATCGGCTCATCAAATGAACTGCCATTGGCAATAGCTCGAATGAGGCGATTTTTAGTGAGGATTCCAACAATAGTACCTTCTTCATCAATAACCGGGATGATTCCGGCTGTGGTACGTGAGAAAATCTGTAAGGCATCCTGAATGGATTGATGAGGGGTGAGTGTGAAGAAGGAAGTGGTCATCAATTCGCGAACAAACATCGTGTCACCTGCTTCCAAAATGCTGAGATCAAACATCCCTATATAACTAATAATATACCCAATTGAGGAAAGGTTGTAAATAAAAATGAACACTATACACGTTTATATAAAGTTTTATTTACATTGGTTTCTAGTATTTGGAAGAACTCTTCTTTCATTAGTGAAAAAAACAAGTTTTTGTTTGTGGCATACAAATTGCTTTATAAATGAGTTGGCGGCGGGTGCGAGGGAATGGCATGTTGAGCGAGTGGATTATTTTCTACTGAGGAGGAGATTGAGCGATGCGCTTTGATTTAACGGAAGAGCAGAAGTTGTTGCAGCAATCGGTGAGAAAGTTTTTGGACAGCGAAATGCGACCTTATGCGGAAGAATATGCTGACAAGATGATCACAAAAGAGGTTGCCCGCCCATTGTTAAAAAAATTGTTGCCCTTTGGGTATATCGTCGGCGCTTTTCCGGAAGAGGTGGGGGGGATGGCGCTGGATGCTGTATCTCAGGGGATTCTGTACGAAGAGTTGTTTCGTGTATTTCCTGGGTTGGCTGGGGTTGCCTTTATTACCCAGGAGTGTGCGCTCAGTCTCTATGAAGGCGGAAGCGACAAACAGATTCAGCGTTATTTGCCGCGGTTGCTGTCGGCGGAACTCATCGGATGTGTAGCCGTCACTGAACCCGGTGTGGGTTCGAATCCCGCCGATCTCACGATGCGTGCCGTTCCTGAAGGTGATTTCTACCGGCTGAACGGAGAAAAAATATGGATTTCAAATGGCAGCATTTCTGACGTATGTATCGTTTTGGCGAAAACGGGGGACGAAGGGAAAAAGTCACTGAGTCGCTTTATTGTGGAAAAGGAACCCAACGGTTACTCCGTGCGTGAACTGAAAAAATTAGGCCTTCATGCCTGGCCGACATCCGAGTTGTTCTTCGACAATACGTTGGTACCGAAAGAAAACTTGCTAGGCCGGCCGGGCGATGGGTTAAAGGAGACACTCAAAGCATTTGAGCGTGCCCGTTGTTTTGTGGCCTTAGCTGCCATTGGCATAGCGCAGGCTGCACTGGAAGCGGCTATCCAATATGCCCAAGAGCGAAAGCAATGGGGCAAGTCGATTGGCCAGCATCAGTTGATTCAGGAAATGATTGCTGATATGGCTACCGAACTGGATGCTGCCCGCTTGTTGGCATACCGGGGCTTATATTTGGTCGGAAAGGGCGTTCGTTGCGACACTCAGACGTCCATGGCCAAGTGGTATGCGACAGAAGCGGCGGTGCGAATTACTTCTCATGCGATCCAGATTCACGGGGCATATGGGTTATCTAAAGAGTTTCCTGTCGAACGGTACTTCCGGGATGCCCGCATGTTGACCATTCCGGATGGCAGCACGCAGATTCAAAAATTGATTATTGCCCGCAATATGCTAGGGATGGCAGCGTTTTAATCAAAAGGGGGTAGACCTATGAAACCACGGGTGGTGCTGATCACAGGGGCGGGGTCCGGCATCGGCCGCACAACGGCGATGCGTTTTGCCTCCAATGGAGATCGGGTGGTTGTCAACGACATCGACGAACAGAAAGCGAACGATGTGGTGAAGGAAATAAAAACGTTCGGTTTGGAGGCGATGGCGGCGCCGGCAGACATTACCCGTCTTGACGAGGTTGAAAATATGACAAAGGAGGTCGTCGAACGATGGGGACGGATTGATGTACTGGTCAATAATGCTGGTGTAGGAGACATCCGTCTCTTTTTGGAGACTGAGCCGGAAGACTGGCACAGGGAAATTCAAGTGAACATTTACGGTGTGCTGAATGTGTGCAAGGCTGTCCTGCCTCATATGGTGCGGCAAAACAGTGGAGTTGTGGTAAACATTGCTTCAGATGCCGCTCGGGTAGGGGAAACGTACATGGCTGTTTACTCCATGGCCAAAGCAGGGGTCGTCGGTTTCAGCAAGGCATTGGCCAAGGAGATGGCTAGGTACGGTATCCGAGTCAATGTGGTTTGTCCCGGAGCGACACGCACACCGTTGGTCAAAGCGTTGCTGGAACAAAAAGGGAAAGAAATTCTGAAAAATTACCCGATTCGTCGTTTTGCCGAACCGGAAGATATCGCGAATGGCATATTTTTTCTCGCATCACCGGAGGCTGACTATATTACTGGCCAGACGCTGAGTATCAATGGTGGGTATACCATGATCTGACATGATGGAACGTTGGTTGAGAACGGAGGAATGAGATGGGCACAGAAGTTTTAATTGCCACCGTCAAAGATGGGATAGGGACCGTGCAATTGAACCGGTCGGATGTGTTGAACGCGCTTAATTTGGAAGTGGGGAATCGGTTGTTGGATGTCTTGGAAGAGTGGAAAAAGGACGAACGAATTCGTGTGGTTGTGGTGAAAGGCCACCCGCACTTTTTCTCAGCCGGGGCAGATCTGAAATTCATCAAAAAAATACAGAAGGATCCCGAGAAATTTCCACTCGAAATGGTACGTTTTCTGGAATGTTTACGTCCGTCCGTGGAAGCGTTGGCCACTTTTCCTAGACCGACGATTGCAGTGGTCGAGGGGATTGCTTTTGGCGGTGGTTGCGAGTTGGCGTTGGCCTGTGACTTGCGGATTGCCACTCCGCAAGCGAAATTTGCGTTGCCGGAAGTGAAAATTGGGCTGTTGCCGGCAGCGGGTGGTACGCAGCGGTTGCCTCGTTTAATCGGTGCGGCGCGAGCCAAGGAACTTCTATTTACAGGAAAGACCGTCACTGCCTCAGAAGCGGAAAAACTTGGTCTGGTCAATCGGGTGGTACCGGCCGAAGCGTTGGAAGAGTCGTTGGCTTCACTGATTGGTGAATTGACCTCCGTATCGCCTTATGCCCAGCAACTGATCAAACGTTGTGTCGATGTGGGGCTGAATACCAGCCTGGCAGAAGGACTTGCTTTTGAATTTCAAGCGGCGGCGACCTTGGGTTACAGCGAGGACGCGATGGAGGGGGTGAGTTCTTTCATCGAAAAACGCCCGGCCCGGTTTACCGGAAGGTGATCCTTGGTTCGTATAGGCGGCGGCAAAAATCCAAAGGAGTGAGCGAGGATTGGAACGTGTTCAGGACAGGCTGTTTCATATTCCGTCTGGAGAAGGAGATGAGCCATATCTCATCGGAAATCGCTGCCGAGCATGCGGATCCGTATTTTTTCCGCCCAAGGGGGGGTGTCCCAACTGCCTGCGGGAAGATACGTTGGAAAGCATCCCCATCGGCAAACGGGGACGGATCAGTTCTTATTCCATTCTTCATGTGGCGCCTCCGGGATTTCCTGTGCCTCATGTTCAAGCGATGATCCGACTGGACGAAGGTCCATTGGTCTTCAGTTTGCTGAAAGATGTTTCGCCGGAGCCCAATGCGGTAGCGATTGGCGATGCGGTTCAATTGTATATCGGAGAAGTGCGTAAAGATGAATACGGAAAACCGATCATCGGCTGGCTATATCGGCCGGTATCGAATGAAAGGAGGGAAGAACAAGGATGAACCGTGTCGTCGTGTTGGGTGTGGGAATGCATCCTTTTGGAAAATATCCCCAGAAACACATCAAAGAACTGGCGAATACGGCCATCTGGGCAGCCATTCGCGATGCGGGGGTGGACCCAAGAAAAATTGAAGCGGCGTTTGTGGGAAATTGCCTTGGCGGCGTTCTTTTGGGACAAGAATCTGTGCGCGGACAAGTGATCTTGCGTCATGCCGGCTTTAAAGGTATTCCTGTTGTAAATGTTGAAAACGCTTGCGCTACGGCGTCCACTGCTTTTTGCATGGCTTGGTTAAGTGTCGCATCAGGGGTGCATGATGTGGTGTTGGCAGTGGGAGCCGAAAAAATGTATATCGGTGACACGGCACGCTCCATTCAGGCATTGACCATGGCCACCGACGTGGAGGTGGCCGGCAACATGGGCCTGCAATTCACTGCCCTGTATGCGATGGCCATTCGCAGAAAAATGGATAAATACGGCTGGAAACCTGAGGATCTGGCAAAAGTTGTGGAGAAGAACTCGTACCACGGTTCACTGAATCCGTATGCCCAGTTTCGCAAGCCGTTAACGGTTCAAGAGGTGCTCTCTTCCCGCATGGTGGCCGATCCCATCACCTTGTACATGGCATCCTCCATTGGGGATGGAGCCGCGGCGGCTGTTTTGTGCAGGGAAGATCTGGCCCGCAAGTGGAGCGAAAAGCCGATCGTTCGCGTGGCTGCCTCTGCCTTAAGAAGCGGACAAGGTTCCTTGTTGGAGGCTCATCCTCGGGAAAGTACAACCTGGTTAACTGCCCGAGAAGCTTATGAACAAGCCGGCATCGGGCCGGAAGACATCGAGGTGGCGGAAGTGCACGACGCCATGGCGCCGGCAGAATTGAAATTGTATGAAGAGTTGGGATTTTGTCCGGAAGGGGAAGCGGTTCGCCTGGTCCGGGAAGGAAAAACAGGTTTGCAGGGACAAATTCCGGTCAATCCCAGCGGCGGGTTGTGTTCCAGAGGCCATCCAGTGGGGGCGACCGGTTTGGCGCAGATAGCCGAGGTGGTGTGGCAGTTGCGGGGTGAAGCCGGCGACCGACAGGTTCGCGGACGAAACGGCATCCCAAGATGGGGCTTGACGCAAAACGATGGTGGGTTTGTGGATGGCGATACGGCTGCGACAGCAGTTCATCTATTTCAACGATTAGATTGAAAAACAGAACAAAGAAAGGAGCATGAACATGCGTCGAATTACAGGTTTTCCTTCGACTTCGATGAACGAATACCAATTGAATACCACCACGTTTATCCGGCATGCGGTCCGAAGTTATCCGGAACAGGAGATTGTGTACCGCACGCATGGAGATTTTCAGCGCTATACGTACAGGGATGCGTATGAACGGATGATGCGGGCTGCCAATGTTTTGGAAAAATTAGGTGTGCAACCGGGGGACCGGGTAGGCGTTCTTGATTGGAACACACATCGACACTTTGAATTGTATTTCGCCATTCCCGGTACTGGGGCCGTGATCCTGCAGATGAATTTGCGTATCTCGGCAGACGATTTGAGTTATGTCGTCAATCACAGCGAGGCCAAGTACGTTTTCGTGGACGAATCGCTTTTGCCTGTCGCCGAAGCGATTGCGCCCCATGCCAAGACGGTCAGGGGATGGCTGGTCATGACGGACAAACCGATGTCGGAGATTCACACATCGCTGTCACCGGTCTATCATTACGAGACGTTGTTGCGTGAGGCAGAACCTGACTACGATTGGCCGATGATCGACGAGCATTCAGCTTATAGCGCTTGCTACACTTCCGGCACCACGGGGAGGCCGAAAGGGGTTTATTACTCGCACCGCAACATCTACTTGCACACGATGGAGATGGCGGCATACATTGGCCTGAACAGTGATGACTGTATCGCCTGTATCGTACCCATGTTTCATGGGCAGTCCTGGGGGTTGTTTTACGCCGGCGTGATGATGGGGGCCAAACTGATTTTTCCAGGCAGGTATATGGCAGAACAGCCGGGCTTGCTGGTCGATCTCATGATACAGGAGCAAGTGACCGTAGCCAACGGCGCGCCGGCCATCTTTTTGCCCATGCTCCATTATATCAAGACATTGGATCAAAAACCCGACTTCAGCCGCGCCCGTTTTCTTTCTGGAGCGACAGAACCGCCATTATCCATGATGAAAGAATATAAGGAGCTAACGGGAGCAGAAATTATTCACGCTTACGGGGCGACGGAGACGACGCCGCTGGTTTGTATAAACTATCGCCTGAAACCGTCGTTGCAACGGAAACTGAGCGAGGAAGAAAAGTGGGACTTAAAACGCAAGCAAGGTTTGCCTGTTACGGGGATCGATATCAAGATCTGTGATTCGGAAGGAAACGAAGTGCCCCGTGACGGCAAATCCGTGGGAGAGATTTGGGTGCGCGGGCCATGGGTGACCGCCCAATACTACAATTCTCCTGGTACGGAAGGACAATTTCATGAAGGGTATTGGAAGAGTGGTGATGCCGGCACCATGGATGAAAACGGTTATGTGAAAGTGGTGGACCGGATTAAAGATGTGATCAAGAGCGGCGGCGAATGGATTTCATCGATTGATCTCGAAAACACCATCATGGGCCACCCGAACGTGGTAGAAGCCTGTGTGGTCGGTCTGCCTCATCCCAAGTGGCAAGAGCGTCCGTTGGCCCTCGTGGTGCCAAAGGCAGGACAACAGGTTTCAGAAGAAGAAATCTATGAACTGTTGAAAGACCGATTCGCCAAATGGCAATTTCCTGATAAAATCATTTTTGTCGATCAAATTCCAAAAACGAGTGTGGGTAAATTCAACAAAAAGGAGATCGTCAAACAGTATAACGATTTGTATATGGCATAATTACCGTTTTTCTCTTCGATCACCTGGGGGTAAGCCCAGGTGGTCTTTTTTTGTCGCGCTGTCAAACGTCTGAGAAAATGACAGGTTTATCGTTCTGTGAAAATGTCAGGGAATATGCCTGACCGGAGATACGAGATTGTCCGAAACGTCTCCCCTCCCGTCAAGGGTTGCCGATAAACCGGCAA
>LZRT01000102.1 GCA_002159075.1 Bacillus thermozeamaize | reverse complement strand
ACGCGAAAACGCTGGCGATCCCTTTGCTCAAGGATGATCTGATCAAACATCTCCAGCGCTGTCTTCATCGCGCTGGCGAACGCTTCCTGCATCTCCCGCAACATCCACTGCTCAAGCTCTTTCATTGAGGGAATGATTGTGGTAAAGTGCTGCACAGGAGCTTCCTCCTCTTGGTGCGTGTTTCAGCAAATTCACTTTACCAAGGGAGAAGCTCTTTTTCTATGTTCGCTTTTTCCAGACTTTACCCCCACGCAAATTTTACTCTAACAAGCGGTCGGAAACGCGGGATTCGCCGTGCGGCCATGCATAAAAAAAACAAGACTCTCCTAGCTGACGCATCTTGTCAGCGGGAGAGTCTTACCCGTAATCGTTCCGAACGGCGACATCGCGAACATCCTCACTTCACGGCGCCCATCGTCATGCCTCGGACCAGGTTTTTCTGCACGAGGAGGCCGAAGATGAGCATGGGAAGCATGATCATCGTGCCGGCTGCGCTCAGGGAGCCCCATTCGGTTCCCTGGAACGTCATGAACGACGTGATCAGCACCGGCAGCGTCTGCGTCGACTTGCCGCTCAAGATCAGCGCGATGAAAAACTCGTTCCATGTGAGCAACATGGACAAAACGAAGGTGGCGGCGATCCCGCCGCGGGCGAGCGGCAAAACCGTCTGCAGAAAGACCCGCATCTCCGAACAGCCGTCGATAATGGCCGCTTCACGAATTTCATTCGGAATATCCAGGAAGAACGTTCGCAGCATCATGATGACAAACGGCAGATTAATCATCGTATAAAACAGGATGAGCACCGTGTAGGAATCGGTCATGCCGAGCTTGACCGCGAGAAAGTAAATCGGAAGCACCATGAGTACGGGCGGAATAATCCGCGCGCTCAGAAAAAACGTGGAAATCGCCGTTTTTCGCCGCAGTTCCAAAAACACCAGTGCATACGCGCTTAGCGCCCCAAGCGCCACGGCGAGCAGCGTGGACGAAGTGGAAATCACCACACTGTTCATCAACGCCCGCATAAAGTCGGAACGCCGCAGGACGTCCGTATAATTCTCCAGCGTCGGCGTAAAAATCAGTTTCGGAGGCAGCGCGAAGGCGTCGATATAGTTTTTGAACGATGTCGACACCAGCCACAGAAGGGGAACGACGAAAACCGCCGCAATCACGAACACGCCGAGGTAGAACATCGTCCATTTCAATTTGTTGCGCATAACGTTCCTCCCCTTACCGTCCGGTTTGCCTGCGGGAAACGAGAACAAAGAAGATTCCGACGCCTACGATCAGCAAAACGGATATCGCCAAATTGATCGCCGCGGCATAGCTGATATTGAAGTTGTTGAAACCTTGCGTATACGCATACATGTTCATCGTTTCCGTCGCCATCGACGGACCGCCGCGCGTCATGACATAGATCAGGTCGAACTGTTTGATGCTGTCGATGAACCGGAACAAAAATGCGATCACCAAAACCGGTTTCAGCATCGGCAGTGTAATGTGCCAGAAAATCTGAAATTTGTTGGCGCCGTCCACGCTTGCCGCCTCGATGGGATCGCTCGGCATGGCGTCGAGAGACGCGGCGATCACCAGGAACACGAACGGCGTCCACTGCCAGACGTCGGCGATGATGACCGACAACATGGCCGTCTTTGTACTTCCCAGCCAATCCGGGGTCGGGAGGCCGAGCACGCCCAAATAGTAGTTGATAATCCCGTTGTTCGGGTCGTAAAAGACCCGCCAAATCAGCCCGGCGACCACGGGTGTCATGATCATCGGGATGAGAATGATGGCGCGCACCAAATTGCGGCCCGGAAAGTTTCGGTTCAGATACAGCGCCAATCCCAAACCGAGCAGCATTTCAATGGCGGTCGCCGCAATCGAAAATTGGAATGTTTTTCTCAAGCTACTCCAAGCGCGGCTGTCATGCCACAGTTCCTTAAAATTGTCCAACCCGACGTACCAGCTGTTCGGTTTGACCAGATTGATGTTCTGCGTCGCCAGATAGATGGAATACCCCAGGACGACGGCAAGGAATAGCACAAAAAACAAAAGGCTCGGAAGCACCCAAAAAAAATTGCCTTTTTTTCGCAAAGGCTGAATCAAGAGCTCTCACATCCTTTGGGGGGCCCGTTGCCCCAGGCCCCCGCACGTATTCCGTCATGATCCGTTATTTGTGATCCGTTATTTGCCCATGGCCTTGTTGTTCAAATCATTGGCTTCATCCAATGCGGCTTTTGCGTCCTGGCCGAACAACGCCTTGGAGATCGCAATGCCGGTATTGTTGATGATTTCGTTGGATTCCGGAACTTGCGGCAGGTACTCGATATTGCCGTTTGCGATGGCTTCCAGCATGCCGTCCTTGAATGCGCCGTATTTCTCGGCGAACTCCGGCGTTTCCATGGCTGCGAGCGACGATACGCCGGCATTCGGAGCGATTTGGAACGATTTGATTTGCTGTTCTTTGGCCGTCGCCCAGCTCATGAACAACCATGCCGCTTCCTTGTTCTTGCTGTCGCTGGCCAGGAACAAACCGTGCACCGCCAGCGAGGAGGATCCGCCTTTCAGATCGGCACCCGCCTTGACCGGCACCGGAGCATAGCCCACCTTGCCGACGATGTTCGATTCGCTCGGATCTTCGTTGTACGCTCCGTTCACCGTCGCGTCGATCGTCATGGCCGCCTGGCCTTGCTGGAACAGCAAACGGTTCTCTTGCCAGCCGAAGTTGGCGACGCCTTGCGGCCCGTAGTTGCGCAGCAAGCGGGCGTACGTTTCGAGGGCTTCCACCGCTTCCGGCGAATTGATGACCGATCTGCCGTTTTCATCGAACCATTGACCGCCGAATCCCCACAGGAACCCGGCCCATACGTAAACGTTCTGAATGCCTTGTTCCCCGCGCAGGGTGATGCCGGCAATTTTGCCGCCTGATTTTTCATAAACCGTCTTGGCCGCCTCTTCCAGTTCTTCGAAGGTCGTCGGCACTTCGATGCCGTATTCCTCAAACAGGTCCTTGCGGTACATCAAGAACGTGCTTTCGCCGTAAACCGGAAGTCCGTATTGCTTGCCGTTGATCATCATCGCATTCAGGTATTGGGGAACAAAATCGGACCCGTCGTAATACCGGTTCAGTTCCGGATTGGAAATGTAGCTGTCAAGCGGTTCGATATAACCCATGTTTTCGTATCCGTACGCTTTCACCACGTCGTCCATGACAATATCGTAGGCGCCGGTCTTGCTCGCAAAGTTCAACAGCGCCTTGGAAGTCAGATCGCTGTAAGGCACGATTTCCAGTTCCACTTTGATCCCGGTTTCCGCTTCAAACTCGGGCAGCATTTCCAGCAAGGCCTCGCTGGTGGGATGGCCTTCCATGAGCGCTCTGATCTTGACGCCTGCATACGGCTTGTCCGAAGCGCTCGCACCCGAGTTGGCGGTATTTCCGCTGCTTCCGCTGTTCGAAGCGCCGCCGTTGTCGTTTTTCGAGCCGCTGCAGCCACTGACGATGACGGCAATGGCAACCAACAGCACCATCAGTTGTTTCCAGGTTTTCTTCATGTTTCTTCACTCTCCCATTTGATCAATTTGATAATTGATCAATTTGGTAAAAAATCTTTGTTGCAAAAAAGCTGAAGATTCCTTTTCTCATTGGGGCTGCCGCCTCTCACCATGCAGATCATGCAGCGCCATGTAAGCGGCACCAATGACGCCGGCTTCATTGCCAAGCGCCGCTTTCAGCAAGGTGAAGTTCCGATTGGCCGGCAAGGACAAGACTCTGGCCTTGTTTTCCAGAAGGGCGATTTCCGCTTCTCCCAGACTCTCACTCACCCCGCCTCCAAGGACAAAGGCCTGCGGGTTGAACAAGTTCGCCATGCTCGACAGCACACCGGCGCATTGATCAAGGAACGCTTCGATGACAGCGGTCGCATTTTTGTCTCCTTGAAGGTAGCCCTTATAGACGTCTTCGGCCGGGATCGATCGGCCTGTCATTCGTTCGTACGCTTCTCGAATACCGGTACCTGACACGTATTTTTCGGCGCAGCCACGGTTTCCGCAACCGCACGGCACGCCGTTGTAGTGCAAGATCGTGTGGCCGACATGAAGAGCGGCTCCTCTTGCGCCTCGAACCGGACGATCGCGTTCCCAAGCCGCTCCGCCCAATCCCGTACCGATTGTCAGCATCACGACATGTTCGTACGGGCGGGCGGCGCCTTTCCATCGTTCACCGATTAGCGCCGCCACACCATCGTTATCGGCAACGACGGGATAGCCGGTCGTCTGTTCCAGTCGCGCGGCAATCGGCACTTCCAGCATCTCATCGCTCAAACACGTCGAGATGAGGACGCCTTGGGAGCCGTCAACCTGACCGGCCATGCCGATGCCGATGCGGTCAAACGGCCCGATCTGTTCCATCTCCCGCACCCAGGACGCCAATTGTTCGATGACCTCGGTTTTCCGTATGGGAAAAACGCTCGGTTTGCGCCGTGAATAGACGACGTTTCCGTTTCCGTCCACAAGTGCGATCAGCGACTTCGTGCCCCCCAGATCCATGGCCAGCACTCTCGACTCCACTCGCTCACCTCCATCCGCCGTCAGAACAGCTTGCGAAGCACCGCTTTGGCGGTCAACTGCGAAGCCTCTTCCGACCTGCTCTTATTCAGCTCAATCACTTGATGGAACAGCAAATCCAACAGATGGATCTGCGCGATTTTGGTCACGAACGCTCCGCCGAGAAGCGGCAGTTCCTTGGAACTTGTAAACAGCGCAATATCGGCATGTTCGATAATCGGTGAGCGGCTGTGTCCGGTAAGCACGATCGTGCAAGCCCCTCTGAATTTGGCCATCTGGATGATCTCCAGCATGTCCTTGGTGCTTCCCGAATAGGTGATGCAAAAGGCGACGTCGTCCTTCGTCAACAGCGCCGCGTCCATGACCTGAACGTGGGGATCCGGCATATAGCTGCACGGAATGCCGATTCGCATGAATCGGAGCCGGGCATCCGCCGCGGTCAACCCGGACGAGCCTACGCCGTAGAAGTGCACCGACTTCGCCCGGATCATCCGTTCCGCCGCCTGTTTCAACACTTCGGGATCAAGCATTTCAGTTGTATCTTGCACCGCCAGCATATTTGTTTTCGTCGTCCGGCGAATCATCGCCATCTGCTCATCCGCGTCTTCCTCCTCATTCGTCTTGCCGTCTTGTTGATGAGGCGACAGACTTTGCGCGACAAGCAACTTGAATTCCTGATAGCCGGACAACCCGAGCTTGCGGCAAAACCGAAGAACGGTCGCATCCCCGACCTTCGCTCGTTCTCCCAGTTCGTTTACGGTCCAAAAAATCATTTTTTCCGGCTCTTCCAACACCACATTGGCGACGCGCTTCTCGGAAGCGCTTAACGAAGGAATCAACCTTCTGACTTCCCCCAAAATATCGTTAATCATGCTTCACCTCCTCAGCCGTCATAATGGTTACGAAGCGCTCCGTAATCCATTCTGGGCGAGTGATGGCGGCGCCGACCACGACATTTCTGCAGCCTGCGCGAAACGCTCTTCGCGCGTCTTCCGGCGTCTGGATCCTCCCCTCCGCCATCACTGGAATGCTGAGTTCGCTAAGCATGGCTTCAAGGAGTTGCCAGTCCGGTCCGTCCGTCATCTCCGTATACGGGGTGTATCCGGCGAGCGTGGGCGCCACGACGTCTACGCCGAGCGATTGCGCTTGCTTGGCTTCCTCAAGCGTCGAAACGTCCCCCATCACCGGAAGTCCCAAGACGTCGTGGATGTAGGCGATCAAACTTTCCAACGTTTCCCCGTTCGGACGCCGGCGACCGGTGGCGTCCAGCGCGATCATATCGGCACCCGCCTCTCCCAGTTCCTGCACTTCCCGGAGAGTCGGAGTAATGTTGATTTCCGAATCCGAATATTTCCGCTTGACGATGCCGATGACCGGCAGGTCGACGACCGCTTTGATCGATTCGATGTCTGCCCGTCCGTTCGCCCGGATGCCGACCGCTCCGCCCTGCTTGGCCGCCAATGCCATTTTGGCCATGATTCCTTCGCCAAACATCGGATCTCCGGGGAAAGCTTGGCAAGATACGATGAGTCCTTTCTTGAATTTGTTTAAGCCAGGGTGCATGCCGTCTCAACACCTTCCAACCTTATCTGACTTCCACAACTTGTCCCGTCTTCAAAGATTGCTCCATACAGTGCACGATTTGGACGGCTCGGCAAGCTTCCTCCACCGTGATCGGCAGCGGCTGGTCTTCCAGAACCGATCGGACGAACGTGGACAATTCTTCTTTCATGATTCCGACGAATTGTCCGTGCATATCGACGCAGTAAGCCGTGTCCGGATACACCAGCGTACGGTCGGAGTAAATGGACAAATTCTGATCGAAAATCCGGATGTTCAACGCGCCGTTCGTACCTGTAATGTCCAGCTTGGCATCGATGTCGGAGTAACCGTCCGGCATGACCCAACTCGTTTCGTACTGGCCGATCGCTCCCGATGCGAACCGGAACGTGGCCTGGATGGCGTCCGCCACCCCTAGGTCCTTCATCCGCTTGCGCACTTCCACGGCATAGACGCTGATAATACGATCCCCGGTGATCCATTCAATGGCGTCGACGTCGTGCACGCCGAGAAACATGGCGACGGAGGTTCGCCCGTTCAGACGGCGTCCGTTGCTGTACGTATTGTTGCGTCTGGCGTACAGATGGATGATCTCCCCCAACTTGCCCGCCTGCACCGCATTTCGCGCCTGATAATAACGAGGATCCCAGCGCAAAGTGTGACCGACCATCATTTTGATGCCGGATTCCCGAACGTTGCGCACGATGTCCCGTGCTTCCTCCAGATCATCGGCAAGCGGTTTCTCGATCAGCACATGTTTGCCGTATTTGCAAGCCATGATTGCCAGCTGATGATGCTGGTCGTCCGAAACGCAAATGCTGACCGCATCCAGATCGGTTCGGCCGAACAAGGTTTCCGGATCGCTGTCGGCGACGATGCCGTATTGCTTGGCCGTGCGTTCAGCGTGTTCCCGATTGATGTCGTACACGGAAACCAGTTCCACGTTCGGCATTTCGGAATAGATGCGAGTATGCTGTTGCCCCATTACACCAAGGCCGATTACGGAGACGCGCAATTTCTTTCCCATCATTCACATCTCCTTTATGATAGTATTACTCCACTGTTTAATTTTTTTTGGAGTAATACTTCTCCACAAACCAGTATAGGTTAGTCCTATTCATCTGTCAATATCGTTTAAAATAGCCATGTCGTTGTTCTGTGATTTTGTCAGGGTGTAACTGTTCCGAGAAAATGTCAGTATGGGAAAGGAGCAAATCACCTTGACGAAGAGCGAACTGAAACGTGCGATGGTTCTCGAAAAATGGATCGACGGTCGTTTCACGGAACAGGATGTCGCACGCACGCTTGACATCAGTATCCGGCAAGCGTATCGGCTCAAGGCCAAATATCGTCTCGGAGGTGTACAAGCCATCGCTCACGGAAATCGGGGCCGAAAGCCCGTTCATACCTTGGCTGATTCGCTCAAACAACGCGTGCAGCACCTGTATCAGGAGCGCTACTTCGGTAGCAATGCCACTCACTTTGCCCAGCTGCTGGCCGAACACGAGGACATCCGCTTAAGCGTCTCTTCGGTCCGCCGCATTCTCCTGGAAGGCGGCCTCCGTCCCGCACGGTTACGCCGTCGTCCAAAGGCTTACCGTCCCCGGCCTCGCAAACCCCAAGCCGGCATGCTGTGGCAGATCGACGCTTCCCCTTTCGCCTGGCTGGAAGATCGCGGTCCCATGCTCACCTTGCACGGCATCATCGATGACGCCACCGGGGAAGTCATCGCGGCCACCTTCCGCCCCACCGAAACCCTGGAGGGATACGTGACCGTCATGATGGAGGGACTCAGACGCAAAGGCGTACCACTTGCCCTCTATAGCGACCAACACGCCATTTTCCACCCGCCCAAGGGCAAGCCAACCCTTGAGCAGGAACTGGCCGGTGAGCCCCCGTCGCTTTCCACCTTTGGACGCGCGATCGCCGATCTGGGCATTACCCATATCAAAGCGCTATCCCCGCAAGCCAAAGGGCGGATTGAACGGCTCTGGCAAACCCTGCAGGACCGTCTGGTGATCGAACTTCGGCTTCGCAACGTCTGTACGATGGAGGAAGCCAACCGGGTCCTGCCGGAGTTGATCGAAAAGCACAACCGTCTGTTCGCCGTCGCGCCGCAAGAAGCCGAATCGGCCTACCGCCCCCTGCCCGAAACGCCTTTGGAGCACATCTTCACTCGTCGAGAATACCGGCGGATCTCGAACGGGCAGACATTTTCCTGGGGCGGAAAATGCTACATGCCAAAGCCCGGTCCCGATGTGCCGCGCTGGGAAGCGAAGGCCGTCGTCGAAGTGCGGATCGGCATGGATGGACAGGTCTGGCTATGGCACCAAGGGCGCGCCTGGCCTTGTGTGGAGACGCAACCCATTCAGGCACCTATGCCTTCAACGGCCAAAAAAGAAGCGGCGCCTGCGTCTCCGCGCAAGCCCGCTGCAAACCATCCCTGGAGAACACCATTCTCCAGCAAACAGTTCCAGCGTAGCACAGCTTCCGGCTAGTTTGCAAGAGGACGTCGGTTTCAGTCTGAGTCAAGCTAGTGTGGGCACCTTTTTTGGATTCTGGATGCGAACTTGAAAAGAACCTTTCCCTTGTAAGCGCTTTTGATCTTCTTCCTTATGGGATTGGCGATTCATTTTTCTGGTATTAGTATCCTCTAAGCCCTTTCAATGCCATGCCCGTTGTGCTACTCTGCCACGGCCCCCTAAGCAACCGGATCATCCCGTTAACGTATCCTTTGGTCGGTCGTATAACGTCC
>LZRT01000101.1 GCA_002159075.1 Bacillus thermozeamaize | reverse complement strand
TCGGCGGGTTTATCGAGCAGATCGGGATTGAACTCGAGAAACCGGACGTGGAGCGGCTGGGCATCCTCAGCAGCCTGATCCTGCCGGTCGATGCGATGTACCGGATGACCGTCAGCACGCTGAGCAATCATCTGGCCCTGCCGATGACGATCCCGCCTGCTCCGCTCTTCGGTACCGAACACCCGCCCAGCCTGGCGATGGCTGTCTATGCAGGCTTGTATATGCTGGTCTTCCTTGGGATTGCCGCCATTTCCTTTCGAAAGCGGGATGTGTAGGATGGACGCAACGACAAAAAGGGATGTGGCATCCGCGGCCACATCCCCGATCAACCCTCGATTAAACCAAGATACCGCATTACCCGCTCATTTGGATCCAATCGAACCAGCAATATCGGCCCCACTTTTTCCGCCGGTTCATAAATTTCCGCGCCGACAGGAAGCTTCGTCGCCATCCCGTCTTCAAAAGCCATCCCTTCTTTGTATTGTTTGGCAATGGTTCCGACTTTCTCTCCTATGGACAGTTCTTCGCTTTGAACCCAATCGATGTCCTTCGCGTTTTTGTAAATGATGCCTTGCAGTTGAAAAATGTCGGCATCGGGATTGTCTGCGAGAATGTCCATGACTGTCGGATTGGATGTTGGTTTTGTTTCGCTTACAGATTGATGAGTTTGGTTGCATCCTGAAAGCGCCAATAAACCAATAAAAATAAAAACGAGTATTCTCCCCCTCATCCCGCGCCCTCATTTCGCCTGATCCTGTTCTTCTTCCCATACCTTTTGCAACACGTCCAAGAAGACATCGCTGGATTGCGCTCCGGATACGGCATAGGTTTGATTGAACAGGAAAAACGGAACGCCCGTGATGCCGATTTGTCGCGCGATGAATTCATCCCGCCGGACTTCTTCAGAAAAATCATTTTTCCTCAGCATATCCAGCACCTTTTCCCGTTCCATCCCGACTTCACTGGCCAAATCGGCCAGTTGCTCATGTTTGCCGATGTGCAGGCCTTCCGTAAAGTAAGCCTTCATGAGACGCTCTGTCATTTCTCCCATCTTGCCTTCCCGTTTCGCAAAATGGGACAGACGATGGGCATCAAACGTATTCGTCGGCTTCATGTTGTCAAAGTCATAATGCAAACCCACCTCTTCCGCCAGCCGACCCACACGCTCATTCATGGCTTTTGCCTGTTCCAGCGACATCCCGTATTTCTCGGCCAACCGTTCATGCACATTTTGGTCCTGAATCTGCGGCGCATGGGGATCCAGCTCAAAGCTGCGGAACACCACCTTTACCTCATCCTTGTGTTCGAACTGATCCAGCGCCCTTTCAAAGCGCCGCTTGCCAATATAACAAAACGGGCAGACAAAATCGGACCAGATTTCCACTTGAATCATTCGGAATCCCCCATATCGTGTCCCTCAGGAATGGTATGGGGAGAGAGAATCTCCCCTTGCACCATCATATCATTTAGAATCCCTTTGAACACCATCACGACATTCCATGCAACATTCCTTTGCAACATTCCTTATCGGCAGGGGTGAACCTTTTCCGCACCGGCAAGGTATAATCAAGTGAATATCTATTTGTGCATGAAACATACATCGCCTGTCAAAGGGGGTCGTGGAAATGCCTGTAACCGGCTGGGTAATTGGTTCCATCGTGGCCGGCGTTCTCGGAACACTTTTTGTGCTGATCACGGTATCCATGAACAAGATGGTGCACCGCGATCGGATAGGAAAAATTGATTTTCGCAAGAGCAACGTCTATTTTCGCTGGAACAGATGGGACACGGTCATGGTGTTGGCGGCCGCCTATACCTTCTTCTGCATCTGCGGCTTGCTGGTATTCCTGCTGCGTGGGGATAATATCAACCATCCATGGATCCAGTTTTTCATTCACCAGACATTTGTCTTCTCCCTGATCACCTGGGGCTGGTATATCTCACGGATAGCCATCACCTTGCGCGGCATCCGGGAACGGTGGTCCGATGACATCCAATAATCTGCCGACACCCAATGACCCCGCAAAAGATAACCTGCCAACCCGCCGTACGAGTCAAAACGAAGACGAAACTTCACCACGCCCATCCAGCGATTTGCAGAGCGACCCGCAAATCGAACCGGCGTTGGAAGCCTTTTTGTCGGGAGACAACGAGGCACTGGCCGTTCTCTACCAAGCTTACCGGGAGGAGTGCTACCGGTTTGTCTACCGCTATACGGAAAACGAGCAGCTGAGTATCGATGTGGTCCAGGATGCCTTCCTTCGGATTCAGCAATACCGGCATTCCTACAACCCGGCAAAAGCATCCTTCAAAACCTATCTGTTCCAAGTCGCTTACCATCGAATGGTAGAGAGACTGAAAAGGGAAGGCCGGTTGCGCAAATTCCTGCCGTTCCTGTTCACCTCACCGTCCCGTCCGGCGCAGGAAGAACAGCTGACTGAAAAAATCAGCATCCGGGAAGCCTTGAAACAGCTTTCTGAGGACAAGCGGGCGGTCATTCTCCTGGTTTACTACCATGACTTGTCTTTGCAGGAAACGGCAAAGGTCCTGAACATTCCGTTAGGTACAGCCAAGTCGCGTCTGCATTACGCTATCCGGCAACTCAAAGCGATGTTGGAGGTGGAATAGATGAAGGATAAGCAGTCGGAGAAGTGGTTTTCCAAACCCTTGCAAGAGAAACTGGATCAATACGAGGTAACAGTACCCGACTTTCCCATCCGCCCCACGTTCATGGAACGGCTGGCCCGCTGCTTTTTCACGCCAGCCAAAAATCCGCTGGCCACAACCAGACTCACTTACGCCCGGCTGGCTCTCATCCAGTCTCTGCCGCCCGCGGGAATTTGGCTGCTGTCTCTGGGACTCCTTTTCATGCGTTAATCCGCTACCAGAAGTGGAAACATGTCATTCATCGGCCATACCGGTACCTGAAACACTCATATCAGTGCCTGAAGTGTCCAC
This sequence comes from Bacillus thermozeamaize, assembly GCA_002159075.1. Classification (NCBI taxonomy): domain Bacteria; kingdom Bacillati; phylum Bacillota; class Bacilli; order Caryophanales; family Bacillaceae; genus Bacillus; species Bacillus thermozeamaize. Next base: position 57,807 of record LZRT01000101.1, on the reverse strand, counting down.
GGAACTCTTTCTTTTGCTGCGCAAGTACATTCCCAAAAGCGTCCCGGAACATAAGACCAGCCCAGAAAAACAGAGAAAGATGTTCTGATATATCTGCTTTGGCGGCAGGGATTGCTGCAAGGAGATGAGAAACCCGGACATCGTCACGCCAAACGCGCCGCCGAAAAACTGTGTCATCTGCATCATGCCCAGTCCGGCACCCACCTGCGCCCCCGGCAGCATGCGCGTCAGTTCGTTGGAAAGGCCGGACGTCATGGAAAAAAAGCCCAGACCCAACGGGACATAGGCCAGCATGCTGTATAGCGGATCGATTCCGGACACCCAGGCGAAGCAGTGCATCGAAACAAACAGCAAGCCATGTGCGGCCACAAGGATCGGGACCGTGCCAAACCGGTCAATAAATCGGCCAACCAAAATCGCGGCAACGGCCGCAATCAGGGCGCCAGGAAAGATGATCAAGCCGATGGCGCCAGGCTCCTTGCCGAACAGGGCAGCCAGGAGAATCGGCAGGCAAAAAAGCGTCGAAAAATGTGTCGCAAAATTGGTAAAGGCCATAAACACAATTTTCAAATAATTTCTGTTTCGGAACAGAGCCGGCTGCAGGAAAGGCGTGTTCACCACCTGGATATGCCGCCAGAACAGAAAATAGGCCAGGCTGCTGAGCAGGAGAAACCCGTAGGAATAGACGGTTTCAGCCAGTGTGGTCAGAAACAGGAGCAACCCTGAAGTGCCGGTCGCCATCAGCAGAGCGCCCCAGACATCGAACCGGATCTTCTGCGGCTGTTCAGGGGGAAGATGCTTGTAAAAGAAAGGCAGAAGCAACAGGACGATACTGCTCACGACAAAAAGGTAATTCCAGCCGGCATACTGCGCCAGCACGCCGCCAATCACTGGACCCAGGCAAAAGGCCATCGAGGCCCCGATGGCAATCCAGGACATGGCCCTGCCCCGCCGGGCCAGCGGTATATACCTGGCGGCCACGACCATACCCAGGGCCTGGGAAGCGCCGGCACCTGCCGCCTGCAGCAAGCGGGCCAGAAGCAGGATGGAAAAATGATGGGCAAAATAGCCGATGATGGAAGCAAGGCCGAACAAGGACATCCCGAACACGAGCAGGCGACGGATCGGGATAAAGTCAGCAAGACGGCTGTATGTAATCGTCGCAACAGCCAGCACCACCGAATACCCGGTAATGATCCACGATCCGATCACGGGTGTCACCTGCAGGTCGGCAATCACGCTCGGCAGGACGATGTTGAACATCGACGTGTTCATCAGTACGACCCAAACCATCACTCCCCACAGGGGGATGACCAATCCTGCCCGAAAGGAATTCGTTTCCATCGCCTTCACCACTTATCTCTCTAGCCTGGCCGCAACCGGACAGCCGGTACTCCGCGACACCGCTCTAGGCACGACTTCTCGGGACAACGGCCATGGTGCATCGGGAAACGCAAACCAGTTTCCCCTCTTCATCCGTTATCTTGATATCCCACACCATCGTCGTCCTTCCCTTATGTAACGGCGTGGCAACAGCCGTGACAACGCCGTCCCTTTTGCTGCGGATATGATTGGCGTTGATCTCCATGCCAACGCCCGTAAACTTTTCCTGATCGAGGTTGATGACCGTGGCAATCGAGGCCGCCGTTTCCGCCAGCACAACCGACGCCCCTCCATGCAGGATTCCTGCAGGCTGCCAGGTTTTGGGGCCGACGGGCATCTTCATCACGACGCGATCGGAAGACAGTTCAACAAATTGAATATCCAGCAGTCCGATGATGGTGTCCTTTATGCGGGCGCGCATCTGCTCGACGAACGTTTTTTTGTCCGCGCCATACCGGGTAAGCACTTCTTCCGAGACAACACAGGTTTCGTCAATCATTGCCGCATTTCCCCATTCTGTGAATTGGTCCGTATTTTAAAATTAACATATTCATTCTAATCAGTAAACATTATTTTAACACTTTCGTCTCTCGAAAAAGAAAAGGGGGGAGGCAATCACCTCACACCCCTCTAATAATTTTCTCCGTTACGTGGTACGCCGAACTGAAAGAAAGCTCCGACAGCTGCCCTTCGCCTTCACACCAGTCCCCCGCAAAATAGGCGTTCTGGATGCTGTGGAACTTCACCGGCATCAGGCGCTGATCATCGATGCATTTGATTTCCTGAACCGTGGCGCGCTTGGAGACCCGTTTGGCCACCAATTGATCCCGCCAGCCGGGAAAGTGCTTGTCGTACACCTGCTCGATGATGGCAATTTTTTCATCGGCCACGTTTTGCGCTATCTCATCCTGATCCAAATAAGCGATCGCCTGCATCAACTGCCCGCCCTCCGGGATGCAGGTCGGATCATAATAGGAAATATCGGTGACAAACACGCGCTCTGCCTTATGATAGATATACGTATACGGGCTCTTGATCCGCTGGCGCAACCCCACGTCGTAGACCACCACCTGATTGGGGACGTAGCGGTTATATTCCTCAATCAGGGGGCTCCAGGGAGTATCGCGGAAAATTACGGACAGCTCCTTCGGCGGAACGCAAAAGATAAACCGGTCTGCCTCATAACGGCTTTCTTTGCCCAGCGCGGCGGTCAGCTTACGGCCTTCAAACGCGACCGCCTTGATATGTTCCTTGTGAATCACTTCTCCGCCGTGACGCTTGAGGATCGCTTCCAGTCCATCCACGATGGATTGCCAGCCGCCGCCGATATAGGCCACCGGCTTGCGCGTGCTGAACAGCCGTTTGTAGTAACGGAAAAAAAGGGTTGACGGGATTTTTTCCGGCTCGTTCGTGAAAAAGTTGGACGAGGCCAGCGTCAGCAGCAAATCACGGACCTCATCGGTTTCTTTCTGCTGCAGGTACTCACCGATGGGGACGCCTTCCTCTCCCCGTTCGATGGCGGTCAACGTTTTGATGACCTCATAGGCGAAGCGAAGCTTGTTCTCACGGTCAAGAATTTGCGTCTTGAACAGTCCTTCCAGTGTCGCCGGCATCGGCGTGGTAAACGATCCCAGATCGTAGTGGGCTTTTTTCGCGGAAAAATCTTTCCAATCCACTTTGAGCCCCAGTTCATGTTCATACTTTTTCAAGACGGAATGATCCCGCCCGTAGATGGCGTGGGCACCAAAATTGAAATAAAACCCCTTGATCGGAATGGTGATGGCCCGCCCGCCCAGCTTCGGCGCTTTCTCAATCAACGTGACCAAATAGCCGTGATGCGCCAAGCGGGCGGCCGCGCTCAGGCCGGCCAGCCCTCCCCCAATGACGAGAATTTTTTCCGACACCCTTTTTCCACTCCTTGATTCTTTTCATCATCCTATCAGGAGCTATTACGTGTATAAGGAGCATTACGTGCGCAAGACAAATGAAATGACAAAAACCAGCAAGAACAGGATCGGGATCAACAAGATCCACAGCATTCTTCGATTGTACATCGAACGTTCACCCAGTCTATGCAAAGTCGTTGATCAATCGAAAGCCTGCTAACCGCACGTGTGCGCGCCGACAAGACATGAAGCACTTCCAGGCTCATTGTAAATAATAAAATAAACGGAACCAGAATAAAAGCCGACGATCATCTCTTGTTCCGTTCCCGAATCGGCTCGCCGGTCATTGCATCGATAAACCGGATCTCCCCATTTGGAAAATGCGGCCGATAGATCAAGGTGTACCGGATGCCTTTATCCCGGTGATGAATTTCCGATGTTTCTCCACAAACGCCTGACGGTTGTTTGTGAGGCGCCGGGCTGTTGTCTGCCGTTTCCGCCTGATTCTCCGCATCCCGCTCGCCCTTGTACTGATAAAACCATTCCAGTCGTATCTCCAGTTCTGCCGCATAACGTTCCAATGCTTTTTGGAATGAAACGGCCGGTTGACGAGGCACAGAAATAAAAACGGATGGATGATCTTCCAAGCCCATGTATGAGATGATCTGTCCACTGGCACGATTCACCCCGACAGCAAGATTCCCCATGTAAATGGGCACATCATCAACATGAGCCGCAAACGAAAACACCGCATTTTCCTGCGGTTCTTCCTCCAGCATTTCAACCGCGCATAACCCGCCCCCATTCGCCTGCCATCCACGAGCCTTAAACCATGAACAGGAACATCAGATAGGCCGCCGTATTGCCAAGACCATGGGCCCACCATCCCGGCAGGATGCTCCCGCCCCCCGCTTTTTCGTTGTTCCATCCGATGAGCCACCCGCAGACGGCAGGCATCAACACGATGAAAAGCACCATCCACGAGGCAACAGATTGCCCCGAAACCGCCAGCAGCAGACCCCCGTGCAACAATCCGAAGAACAGCGCCTGAAGTACATTCCCGACCGAAAATCCGAACCGGCGAATCAGACCCTTTGCCAAAAAACCGCGGAAGAAGATTTCCTCTGCCAATGCTGTCTGAATCCAGGCGATGATCGCCAACGACAGAAAAAGATCGACGGAAAAGCCACGAACGTTCAAGTTCTGTATCAATTTTCCTGTCGCGGTGTCCGGAGATAACATCTCCTGCTTCAAGGAAGGAACCGCCACCAACATCACCAAAAACATGCCGCCTACCAAAAGGGCAATGGCCGTTGCTGCCCACATCGCTTTTTTGGTAGGCTGGTACCATCCGATATAATGGAGAAACCCTTGCCATTTTTTTCGGCGGATCAAATGATAAAAAAAAGGAATGGCAGCGAGTACTGCCAGTTGAATCAGTGAACTGATCACGATTCCCGGCCACATCAAATTCCGGTCCCCTCTCTGTGGATTCAATCTTCCTTCTCATCCTTCCATCGATTGGCCCGCTTCACCGCCTCCCTCAAAAGGTACTCAATATGTGCATTGACACTTCGGAATTCATCGGCCGCCCACCGTTCCAACGCCTCATACAAACGGGGATCGATCCGCAAGGGAAATTGCTTCTTCTTGCCCATACTCTCCCACTCGACCATTTAATAGATCGTCCCTGTATTGATCACAGGCTGAGCTGCCCGATCGGAAACAATGGCTACCAACAAATTGTTAATCATCGTCGCTTTCTTCTCTTCATCCAGTTCCACCACGCCCTCCTGCAGAAGCCGCTCAATCGCCTCCTGTACCATTCCAACCGCTCCCTCCACCACTTTCTGCCGGGCTGCTACGATGGCTGCTGCCTGTTGCCGCTGCAGCATCGCGGCCGCAATCTCTGTCGCGTAGGCCAGGTGGGTCAGACGGGCCTCCATCACTTCAACGCCTGCCACAGCCAAGCGGTCCTGCAGGTTCTGGCTGAGCTCGGTAGCAATCTCCTCCGTATTGGCGCGCAAGGAGAGCCGGTCGCTGTCAAACGCGTCATACGGATACATGCTGGCGATGTGGCGCAAGGCTGTCTCCGACTGAATCTCCACAAACGCTTCGTAATCATCCACATCAAACACCGCCTTTGCCGAGTCCACCACGCGGAAGACGACAACGGCCGCAATCTCGATGGGATTCCCCTCGATATCGTTGACTTTCAGCTTATTGCTGTTAAAATTCCGCACCCGCAGGGAGACCCGGCGCTGCGCCACCAAAGGAACCGTCAGCCAGAGGCCGCTTTTGCGCACGCTTCCCAGATACTTTCCGAAAAAGGTGAGAACCACCGCCTGATTGGGCTGCACAATGAGAATGCCGGTGACGGCCACCACCCCAATCAGAACAAGGACACCTCCCAGGATAAACCGTCCGGCCAAGAAGGACAGCACGCCTGTCACGATCAACGCGGCGATCAAGAAAACACCCAAAAATCCATTCATCACCGGTGCACGACGTTCAACCATCTCATTCATCCTCCATTTATTTTTTGATAATTATACTCATATGATATCATATCGATGTTGTTTTGACAACATCTCGATGTCGTTTCCTTGGAATTTGATTTGTCATGCAAGGCTGGTAATATTTATAAACCTTTGGTAAGAAGGTAATTATTATCAAGCAGGTTATAAAGGAGTGGAAAAATGTGATTCTCTCTAAATTCGTAGATGAACGAGCAGATGTGATCATTGATTTTACCAATCTTGAGGGCAAGAATATTATCATGACAAATGATGCCCCAGCTCCTTTTCCAACCGGAGTTCCGCCAGATGAAAATACAGGTACTGTGATGCAGTTTAGAGTGACTCTTCCACTGTCAAGTGTTGATACGAGTGTTATTCCGGCTTATATGATGCCTTTTCCAAAAATAAAAGAACAGTCAGCTTCAAAGATACGATATCTAACACTAAATGATAATATGGATAAGTACGGGCGTGAATTCATGCTATTGGATAATAAACAGTGGGATGCCCCCATCACAGAAAATCCAAAACTGGGATCAACCGAAATATGGTATCTAATTAACTTAACTACGGATACACACCCTATTCATCTTCACTTAATTGATTTTCAGATATTAGACCGGAGAGATTTCGATGTAGAAAAGTTTAAGAAAGAGAGAATTATCCATTATACGGGTCCGGCGATACCTCCCGAACCACAAGAACGAGGATGGAAGGATACAGTAAGAGCTAATCCTAACCAGGTAACTCGAATTATCATGAGGTTTGGTCCTTATACAGGGTTGTATGTATGGCACTGTCATATCTTGGAGCACGAGGATTATGAGATGATGAGGCCGTATATTGTTATCCGATAATAGACTGTTCCCGTCAAAAATCAGTACTTGAACGACAGCTCGTTCATCCTGTCGTAAATCAGAATCCCCTTATCATCAACAAAATAATGATCACAAACAAAGACCATGCATCCAATGGGCATGGTCTTTACAATTTATCCTTTTCACTTTTTCCTGTTTTCACCCTTCGGCGCTGTTCCGCTCCCCTGCACTACACCTTCAGGCGCGGCAACACCTCCTTCACCATCAGACGCATAGAATTCCGCCACTTTTCCGGCGCATCCGAGTAATCAAACACCACCATCAGGAGCGTGCCGAAGCCGCCCACCGTGTCATAGAGGTTTTGCAGTTTCCTGGCCACGGTTTCCGGAGAACCGATCAGCCAGCTGGTTTTCGCCATGTACTCCAGCGTGACGGCATCGTCCAGCATGTCCGGATCATGCTTGAAGTAAGTGAGTCCCCCCAACTGGCCGAATAACGGCAGCCAATATTCCCGAGTGTGCCTGCCCATCATCGAACCGACGGACCACTCCCACGCTTCCTCGTCCGTCTCCGCCACAAAAACTTCCCTGGCAATCCGCCAATCTTGCCGGTTTGGCGTGCGGCCGGAACGCTTCGCTCCTTCCTGAATGGAATTCCAATGGGAGGCAATATACTCATTGTTGGCACCTAAGCTCAGCGGAATGAAGCCACGCTCACCGGCCAATTTCAATGTTTCTGAGCCGGGACTGAGCCCCGCAATGCCAATCGGCGGATGCGGTTTTTGATAGGGATAAATGTGGGGCTTGAGCACACCGTTGAGCACCTCGCCGATTTTATTCATGCTCCAGTATTTCCCCCTGAATTCAAACGGCCCCTCTTCCGTCCACAGCTTGAGGATGATCTCCAGCGCTTCCGCCGTCATCTTGCGATGTTCGCCGGCGACGCCATCCACATGGTACAACAACCAGTCGCTCGGCAATCCTCCTGCCCCGATCCCGAAAATCAGTCTCCCTTGCGCCAAATGGTCCAGATACGCCACCCGGTGCGCCAGTTCAACCGGATGATGATAGGGCAGCAAATGCGCACCAGGCGCCAGCACGATGCGCTTGGTTTCCATCAGCGCCTGCGCGATGATCAAGTCGGGAGAGGGAATCGGCTCCCAGGGAGATGTAAAATGCTCGCCAATCCACGCTTCCTGATACCCCAGCTCATCGGCCCACCGGATCACGTCCAGATTCCAACGCGTCGCATCATACAGGCTCCGCTCCGGAGGATGCGAAGGCATCATGAACAAACCCAATCCTAAAGACACAAAAACTCCTCCTTCTTTTCTACGGTTTCATGTCATACGATAAATGAATCATTCTTATACAAATTTATTTTTAATTTTAATTGTTCATGAATATTATCTCAATCCTGTAAAAAGGGAGATCATTTTGATCCCGTGTCCTTCCGATGTAAAATAAGGTCAAAAGCAAAAACGAGGCGGATGGCAATGAAGACGGAAAAACAAAAGACCGCCGCGGCGCAAAATCAAGCAACCGCGCGCCAAGCGGCCGGGTCCGGGATCACCTTGCGGCCGGGACAAAACATTCGCGTCACCATCCGGCGCCTCGGCATTAACGGCGAAGGTGTCGGTTATTACAAAAGGCAGGTTGTCTTTATTGACGGCACCCTGCCCGGTGAAGTCGTTGCGGCTGAAATCGTAGACATCGAAACGAACTATGCCGTCGGCAAACTGAAAAAAATCATGCAGCCTTCGCCCCAGCGCGTCGAGCCGGCCTGTCCTGTGTACCGGTCGTGTGGGGGCTGCCAGCTGCAGCACCTCAGCTATCCGGGGCAATTGGAGGCGAAAATGGAGATGGTGCGGGAGGCGTTCCGCCGCTATACCGGACTTAAAGAGGTGCCACTGAGGCCGATTGCCGGCATGGATCATCCGTGGGCATACCGGAACAAGGCGCAGCTTCAAGCCGGGTACATGAACGGAAAAATGGTGGCCGGCCTTTATGCGCCCGGCACGCACCACATCGTCGAACTGACGGACTGCCCCATCCAGCATCCGAAAACCAACGAAATCATCCAAGGGACGCGGAATGTCCTGGAAGAACTCAATATCCCGGCATACGATGAACGGAAAAAAACCGGCGTCGTGCGGACCATTGTCGCCCGGATCGGCTTTGAGACGGAAGATTGCCAGCTCACCCTCGTCACAGCCACCGAGAAAATCCCGCGGGAAGCGGAATTGGTACAGCGGTTGCGCGCCCGGCTGCCCGATGTGAAAAGCATCATGCAGAATGTCAATCCACGGAAAACGTCCTTGATCTTTGGCGACAAGACACGGGTGTTGTGGGGAGCGTCTCACATCGACGAACAGTTGGGAGAAGTCAAGTTTTCCCTCTCTCCCCGCGCCTTCTTCCAACTCAATCCGGAACAGACGGTGAAACTGTACAATTACGTGAAAGAAGCGGCGGCGCTCACTGGACGGGAACTGGTGGTGGACGCATACTGCGGCGTGGGGACGATCGGATTGTGGCTGGCCCCGGAAGCGAAAGAGGTGCGGGGCATTGAAATCATTCCGGAGGCGGTGGAGGACGCAAAACGGAACGCGCGCCGGAGCCGAATCAACAATGCCCGCTTTTACGCGGGCAAAGCGGAAGTGATCTTGCCGCAATGGGTGAAACAAGGAATCAAGCCGGATGTGGTGGTGGTTGATCCGCCCCGCAGCGGCTGCGGCCGCCCGCTGCTGGAGGCCCTCGTCAAGGTCAAACCCAAGCGCATCGTCTACGTCTCCTGCAACCCGGCCACGCTGGCCAAGGACTGCGACGCGCTGTTGAAAGGCGGCTTCACCATCGAGTGGATACAACCCGTTGATATGTTTCCGCACACGGCACATGTGGAGTGTGTCGTGTCAACATACCGTGTTGACAAATAATCGGGAACACCTAAACCTTATTTTATGAAAGGTAAAAAGTTGGCTAAGGAAAGTTTCACAACACCGAAGAGGTAACTTCCCTCGCCTCCGCCATGTCAAGGAGCCAAATGGCATAAAATCAATCGTTGACACACGTAGCTGACTGACAGTTTTCATGTGGAGTTTAAAAATGTTGTTGACACGACACCAAATGGTGTTCTAAATTCAAACCGTCACCAAATGGTGTCCAATTAGGAGTTAGTCATTCGGAAAGTTGGAACCTGAATCAGTTTCACTTGAATCAACAAAATACTTAGGAGGGGGTGTTGTGAGCGGGAACAGCCAGTCGCGGGATGTGTTTGACGCGATTGCAGATCCAACTAGGCGTCGACTGATTCGTCTGTTAGCAGAGGCAGAGGAGAAAGCGCTTCATGAGTTAACGGCACAGTTTCCAATGGGCCGGACAGCGGTATCCAAGCATTTGAAAATCCTTAAAGAGGCCGGACTGGTACTTGACCGAAAAGTCGGCAGAGAAACGCGATTTAGGCTAAACGCCTCTCCACTCAGAGAAGTTCAAGATTGGGTGGCTTTCTACAGCAAGTTCTGGAGTACGAATATGTTGCGCTTGAACCAACTATTAGAGGAGGAAGAAGAATGAGTTTAACATTATCCTTGGATTTTCAGTTCACGACATCGATCGAGAAGCTTTGGTCCGCCTTAACCGATTCAAGCAAGCTTGCCAAGTGGGTCATGGAAAATGATTTTAAGCCCGTCGTAGGACACCGTTTTCAGTTTCGCACTCAGCCGATCGGTGGGTGGAATGGAATTATTGAGGGCGAAGTGCTTATCGTGGACGAACCATACCGGTTGTCCTATACTTGGGCCAGCGCAGGGGAGAAGCACACGGTCACCTGGACGCTGCAGGATTTAGGGAACGGAAAGGTTAACCTTCATCTCGAACAAACCGGATTCTCAAATGCTCAAGGAGTCGAAGGCGCTAAGTATGGCTGGGGTGAATGGTGCGGCAAGCTTAAAAAGATGTTGGAACAATAACCGCATTCGGTACTAAAACATCTCCTTCCCCAATGCTAAATGAATGGGTACGATAGTTGAACCCTGCTTGACCCGAATCAACATAAACCGGCTGCATGTAGTTTGCAGCCGGTTATGTCTACTTCGGACAATCTGACAAGTTCTTGTCGTATCGGGTCAAGTCCGCACTAAGTGCGTATGGATAAAGTTAGTATGTGATCGCCCTATTGTCTAAGCCTTACTTATGCAGGTGCAAGTTCGGGCTGCCCGACTTTCTATGCACGATGAATGATACAATGTGAAAATAAGTAGAAATTAACACTACCGGAAGGATGTTAAGCATGTGCGAATCGAATCAGGAGTTTATCGTAATCTCGGGCGCGAGGGAAAACAATCTCAAAAACGTATCCTTACGCATTCCCAAGCGGAAGATCACGATCTTCACCGGTGTATCCGGTTCCGGCAAATCGTCGATCGTCTTCGATACGATCGCCGCAGAATCCATGCGATTGCTGAACGAAAACTTCAGCATGTTCGTCCGCACCTTTCTGCCGAAGTATCCGCAGCCTGATGCCGATGCGATCGAAAATTTGAGCATGGCGGTTGTCGTCGACCAGAAACCTCTGGGCGGTGGGTCGCACTCGACGGTAGGCACCATTACCGATATTTCCCCGTTGCTCCGCCTGCTGTTTTCCCGTTTGGGAGAACCGCATGTCGGACCGCCCAATTTGTTTTCCTTCAACGATCCGAACGGGATGTGCCCGGAATGCAACGGGATCGGCCGCAGGCTCGGCGTCGACCTCGACAAGGCGCTGGACATGTCAAGGTCATTGAATGAAGGGGCAATCCTGCTGCCGGACTATAAGGTAAACAGCTGGGATTGGACGATGATCGTGCAGACGGGGTTCTTCGATCCCGACAAGAAGCTGAGCGATTATTCGGATGAGGAGCTGGAGCAACTGCTGTACGGCAAGGCGAGGAAAGTGGAGATGCAGTTCGCCGGGAAGGCAATGAATATTACATGGGAAGGCATCATCGAGAAGTTCACCAACAAGTACATCAAGCGGGATGTGAAGACGATGTCCGAGCGCACACAACGAGCTGTTGCGCCGTACATCACCGAGGTTCCCTGCCCCAGCTGCCGCGGCGCGAGACTCAGTCAGGCCGCGCTCAGCTGCAGGATCAATGGACTCAACATTGCGGAGATGTCCTCCATGGAGGTCGGACAGCTCATCCGCGTCATTCGGGAGATTGACGACGCGATCGCCGCGCCGGTCGTCAAGTCGCTGACGGAGCGGTTGCAGCATCTGGTGGATATCGGACTTGACTACTTGACGCTGGACCGTGAGACTGATACATTGTCCGGCGGCGAGTCGCAGCGCGTCAAGATGGTGAAGTACCTGAGCGGCAGTCTGGTGGATGTCACTTACATCTTTGATGAACCCAGCGTTGGCTTGCACCCCCGTGATGTACACCGGTTAAATGGGTTGCTTCAGAAGCTGCGCGACAAGGGCAATACCGTGATTGTCGTCGAGCATGATCCCGATGTGATCAAGGTGGCGGATCATATCGTCGACGTCGGGCCTCACGCCGGCAGCCGCGGCGGTACCATCGTGTATGAAGGAAGCTTCCAAGGCCTGCTGGAGGCAGGTACGCTGACAGGCACCCACATGAAGCGGCCGCTCCAGCTGAAGCACGATTGCAGGCAACCGTCCGGCAAGCTGTCAATCAAGGATGCCACACTGCACAACCTGCGGAACGTGAGTGTAGATATTCCAACCGGAGTGCTGACAGTAGTTACGGGGGTCTCCGGCTCGGGCAAGAGTACGCTGATTATGGAAGTATTCCTCAGTCAGCATCCGGATGCGATCGTCATCGACCAATCGGCGGTAGGAGTGTCAACACGCTCGAATCCCGCAACCTACACGGGCATCATGGATGATGTGCGCAAGGCGTTTGCTTCCGCGAACAAGGTCAACCAAGGCTTGTTCAGCTTCAACTCCAAGGGGGTTTGCGAGAACTGCAAAGGGCTGGGTGTTGTGTATACAGACCTTGCATTCCTCGACAGCGTGAAGCTGCCATGCGAAGTATGCGGAGGTAGACGGTTCAAGGAAGAGGTGCTCGCGTACAAGCTGAACGGCAAGTCAATTGCAGAAGTGCTGGAGATGACTGTGGAGCAGGCATTGGATTTTTTTCAGCGCATTCCTCTAAAAGAGGTTGTGCGCAAGCTCCAGGCGATGAGTGATGTGGGGCTGAACTATATTACACTCGGCCAGCCGCTCAGCACGCTCTCGGGCGGGGAATGCCAGCGCATCAAGCTGGCAAGCGAGCTGCATAAGAAGGGCAGCATCTACGTGATGGACGAGCCGACGACCGGCCTACATATGTCAGATATCGGTCACCTTCTGGGGATCATGAACCGCCTCGTGGATGCCGGCAATACGGTGATCGTCATCGAGCACAACCTCCATGTGATCAGCCAAGCGGATTGGATCATCGATATGGGACCGGACGGAGGCAGCAAGGGCGGCCAGGTGGTGTTCGAGGGCACACCTTCGCAGATCATCCATGCGGAGCAGTCGATCACGGGAAGATACTTGAAGAATGCATTAAATCCACTTTCGTAATGTATGGGATTCGTAATTTCTTAGCATGACAAGGAGAACATATTAAAGGTTAAACTTACGTATGCTCAACCAGGGCTGCCAGCAGAATCGGCAGCCTCTCGCTTCAGTAACGGGCAGTTATGTGCAATTCTATGCATCCATTATATGGAGGCTTATAATGAAAGTATATGTGTTTCTATTTCTATGGACTTTATTGGGGGCTGCATGGGCGCTTTACGGCTTACTAAAACCCAAGGATGCGTGAAAACGAAGCTTTCAATCTTCCTTTAAAGAGAACCAAATGAGGGTGGTATACTCATGATGAAAATCATGAGCGTGGTCTGGATCACCTTCGTACTGTGTTTTACAGGTTGTCCTGGTTAGATATTGTTGGTGGATTATTTATGATTTTAATAGATGCGTTAAAATACCGGACTATTAAACTGTAATTCATGAGGTATAGCATTATCTTGCGTTTTAAGAAGCGAGCGAATGATTCAGGTATTCGATCGCATGCAACCATCCACCCGTTTGGCCGCTTTTGTTTGCTCCTTGTTTGTTGACATTCTGAATGGCGGTCCGTAAGATAAAAAAGACTAACTGGTTTGAAAAAATCTTATGAAGAGGTCAGGCCATGCGAAAGGGCGAACGCACCAAAAAAATGATTATTGAAAGAACATCAAAACTGATGAATACACAGGGCTATTTAGCAACATCCATTTCCGACGTGATGAAAGAAACCGGTCTTGAAAAGGGCGGGATATACAATCATTTCAAGAGCAAAACGGAACTTTCTCTGCATGCATTCCGGTATGCCATTGAAGAAATGAGGAAGAATTATACCGACGCATTATCGGATAAACATTCTTCCACTGAGCGTTTGTACGCGATCCTTGACACGTTTTGTGATTTGGCCAATGGACGGCCCTTGCCGGGTGGATGCCCCATCATGAATGCAGCCATTGAATCCGATGACGCTCATCCGGATTTGCGTGCCGAGGCTCAGAAAGCGATGAGCGAACTGTATAAAATGGTACATGCCATTTTTCTGAAAGGGATGAAAAACAGCGAGTTCTCCGCCGCCATCGACGCCGATGCCATGACGACCATTTTCATATCAACCATCGAAGGCGCATTGATGATGACAAAACTCTACGATGATCCCGTTTACATGAATAGGGCCATCCGCTTCCTCAAAGACCAGATCACTCATATTCAACATCATGCATAGCAAATAAAAATGGACCTCCCTTTTATAACTGAGCTTTTTTCGGGGATCGGTACAGAACAATCGCCATGTACAAACCGATAGCGGTCATGAAAGTTGAGAACAGGTGCGCAGCTTTAAATCCTGCGCTATGTTCGATCATAAACCCTCCCAACATGGGACCCAGGAACTGACCCACCGAGAAAAACACGGTGATGTACCCGAGCGCTGCCGGTATTTGACGGACGGGCACATGTTCAGTCAATGAGGCTTGAATGAGGGCAAACATGCCGGATATCGTGCTTCCCAACAATATCTGAGTGAGCAGAAATCCGGCAAAGTTGGGAAGAATCACGGATGCGATGTTTGCCATGGCAAAAAATAAAATGGCGAGAACAAGGGTCAGGGCCCTCCCGAATCGATCTGACAACGCGCCCCATACCGGTCCACTGATGATCGCCAACACGCCGCCTGTCGCAAACAAGGTCCCGCCTGTCACGGCATCCATCCCTTCTGCAATCATGTATCCCATTTGGAAGGTCATTGGAATCAGGTAGGCGGTTCCCACACTGAAATACAGCAAGCCGAGAAGCAATACCCCTTTCTCGCGATAAACCGCAGCGGCCGATTCATCCGTTGAGTCACGTTGACCGGTTGCGATGACGGAATCCTTCAACA
The DNA here is from genome assembly GCA_002159075.1 of Bacillus thermozeamaize. Taxonomy (NCBI): domain Bacteria; kingdom Bacillati; phylum Bacillota; class Bacilli; order Caryophanales; family Bacillaceae; genus Bacillus; species Bacillus thermozeamaize. Next base: position 42,767 of record LZRT01000101.1, on the reverse strand, counting down.
CCACGAGAGCCAAAAGGGTAACCAGAGCTGCGAAAATGCCAAACGCCGCCCATCCGTATCGCCATCCTTCCTCCCATATCATCATGAGTGCCGGAATGATCATGCCTGCCAACAGGACGCCTGCTCCACCTCCGCTCATGAGAAATCCAATGACCAATCCTCTTTTATGAGGGAACCGACCGACCAACATTCCAACCAGAGGAATAAAGACGAAAGCTGTGCCCATGCCATTCAGGAACATGAACATAACATCCAGGTAAAAATCGTTCGATAAGGATAATCCTCCATAACTGACGGCGACAGCGCATCCTCCCAATATGATCATCGCCTTATTTCCCCATCTCTTAACCAGTTTTCCTGACATTCCGCTGAAGACGAGATACGCCAAAGCATTTGCCGTACCAATCAGCCCGGCGCCATCATATGTAAAAGCCAAGTCTTCACGCATAAAGGGCATAACGATGCCATACCCCATCCGTCCAAATCCTAGTGAAGCAATCAATAGGGACGTACCCACCAAAATATAAAGCCAAAATCGCTTCCCTTCCTTCACATGCGAGCGGTGCAATGGAACCCCTCCCTTAATCAAAGGCCGAATCGGCGTCACAGAACCGGATGTCGGCGTGTCATCATTGCAGTTCCCTTCCTTTGGCTTTTTCTCCACGCAATGTCATGAAAGTGCTCGTCGCATAGGCAACCAGTTTTTCAGATTCATTGAATATGTCACATTGAACAAAACCTGTCGTCCGGCCTTTATGCATGACTTTCGCTCTGGCAATCAGCTTTTCATTCCATACCGGTTTTAAAAAATTGATTTTCAACTCTACCGTCGTGCACGTCTCGTCATCATTCAAGGTACTGCTATAGGCCGTGCCCATGGCGACATCAGCCAAGTCACACAAGATCCCGCCATGAACGGTTCCCATCGGATTGGCATGTTTTTCGGTGTCGCAGTCCAATTCAAAGATGGAGCTTCCGTATTCAATGTGAACGAACTTAAATCCAATCAGTTTTGCGATAGGGGGAGGGGAAATTTCTCCATTAATAATTTTTTGCATTCGTTCTATCGCTTTACTCATGCCAGTCACTCCTTTTTTAAGACCAAACGGTCTGTTTTAAACCAAAAAAATAATCATGATCGGTCGACTTCTTGCTTATAGACGATCCATTTTAAGACCAATCGGTCTCTTTTAGTATATGATGTACAGACAAATAAGTCAACAGAAAAATGTCAAAGGGGTAAAAAATATACACTGGCGGGAAATTTTAATATCGGGAAAATCCTCCCTCACGGCCACCCGGCGGATTCGGTTTAAACTCCTAGGATTTGTTCAAGATAATCGAAGAGGAGGTGAATCTTCGATGGCCAAGGATGTATTATGCGAAGTGAGTTCCTGTAGGTACTGGGGCGCAGGAAACAAGTGCAACGCTTCGGCGATTTATGTCGTAAACCGAATGGGAAAACAAGCATCAAGTTCTGAAGAAACGGATTGTAAAACATTTGAACCCAAACTGTGATGAAACAAGTGGGCAAGTACCGGATTCGCCCACTTCCTTTGTCGCCTCGTACGTGATGAGACGTCCAATGCCGCCCAAGCATGGGCGGCATGGACAAATGAAAAGGGGCTGTTTAGCCCCAGCATCACCATCATTTCGATGCGTGTCCCCCGAATTCGCCTCGTGATTACCCCTGCAACAAAAGTTCCTTGAGCAACTTGATTTGCTTTCTTTCGCCGGCGACAACAAGCGTCGTGTTCGCCGTGAGCCGGTCGTCGGGACCCGGATTGATTTTCTGTTTCTGCTTCTCCACAATGGCTAGAATCGTCGCGCCGGTTCTTTGGCGAACCTGCAATTCAGCGATGGATTTGCCAACACATTTGAAGTGCGGTTCGATTCTGCACCATTCAATAATCAAATCCTCAAGTGACACTTCAATTGTTTCCAACGCTTTGGGTTTGTAGGTCATGCCGCCGATAATCGCGGCGATCTGTCGCGCTTCTTCATCCTCCAGCGTGACCATCGAAACGCTTTCATCCGGATCGTCTTCCAGGAAATGATAGATCTCCCTCCTGCCATCGTCGTGGATAATGATCACCATCTTATCTCCTGATCTCGTTTCCACCTGAAACTTTTTCCCGATACCAGGAAGATCAGATTCTCTGATAATACCCATTTGCAGCATCCTCCGTTTGGATTATCCCATATTTTTACGTTTTTTCTCTGACTGGCTCCATCGAAATATTTTATTTAAGCCATTATAAATATGCTTCGATTGTTTGGCAAACAAAGGCCCCAAAATGGCCAATATCAGGACATAGAGAGCGGAGAAAGGCTTGAGCAGCGGCATGAGTCCTGCGGTAACCCCCAGGTTTGCCACAATAATGGTAAATTCTCCCCGCGCCATGATAGTCAACCCAATGTTCATGGACGCTTTGTGGGACAACCCCGCCTTTCTCCCAGCGATCATTCCGGCGATAACGTTTCCCATGATCGTTAGCAGCACGGCGCCAACCGCTACCCATACAGCTTCGCCAAGGGTCAGCGGATCGATGCTTAAACCGAAGCTGAAAAAGAACACCGCGCCAAAAAAATCCCGAAATGGAACAACCAGTTGCTCAATCCTTTTGCTGTGCTCCGTTTCAGACAACGCCAGACCAAACAGCAGAGCGCCAATTGCTTCCGCCACATGTAAGGTTTCCGAGAAACCAGCTACAAAAAACAAAGCAGCAAACACCACAATGATAAAGATTTCATTCGAGGTGATATTCAAAAGCTTGTTTAAAACAGGCGTTCCTTTTCTGGCAATGACAAAAAACAAAAGCATGTAACCCACGGAGATCGATACGGAAAGAATGACTCCAACAACTGACGCCGAGCCTCCAAGAAGCAATCCTGACATGATCGACAAAAATACGGCCAGAAAGATGTCATCGAATAAGATCATGCCTAATATGAGCTCTGTTTCAGGATTTCCGGTTCGCTTCAAGTCAACCAGAACCTTGGCCACGATCGCAGTGGAAGAGACGGACAGCATGCCGGCAATAATCAACGTTTCATACAGCGGGAAGTCGATCAGGAACCCATACGCCAACCCAAGCAAAAAATTCAACAGAACGTAGATGCTTCCGCCAAAAATGATGTTGGGTCCGGATTTGATCAATTTTTGGACTGAGAATTCCAACCCCAGATAAAAGAGGAGAAACAGAATCCCGATTCGCCCTAAAAAATCAATGATTTCCTGGCTTTCGATGAACTTGAAATCAAATATTCCAATGGTTGGTGCATGCGGACCAACCAACATCCCGAGACTGATCAGAAAAGGAATGATTGAAAATTTCAATTTTCCGGCAAGTACAGAAGCCACTGCTATCAACACGAGTGCGGTTCCAACCTCGAAGATCATGTGATCCATAACAATGCCTAGACCCCTCCCGCTTTAAACTAGCGATATGCTTCATTAGTATAAAACAAAATTGCATGAATAACCAATTTGACAAAACAAATCCCCTCCTTCATTCGGTCAGGAGGGGAAAAACGATCATGCCCGTTGAATGAAATCAGATCTTGAATTGCCGAACCAGTTGCTGCAACTCTTCCGCCATCCGGCTGAGCGAATCAGCCGATGCCGTCACTTCCTCCATCGAGGCCAGTTGTTCCTCGGTGGCAGTCGAAACCGTGGACGCCCCTGATAAACTTTCCTTGGCGGAACGTGCCACCTCTTCAAACATGGAGGTCATCTCTTCCGTGCTCGCGGACATTTCTTCGGCGGCTGCCGACGTCTCTTGCACCTGCATCACGACATTGCGCGCAGCTTCCAGAATCCGTTCAAACGCTTTGCCCGCTTCACTGACCGCAACGGTACCCGCACGCACCGCTTCGGCTCCGTCTGTCGTCGCCTTGACCGTCTGCTCTGTGTTTCGCTGGATTTCTTCAATCAGGCGGATGATCTCTTCCGCCGAACCCCTCGTCTGTTCAGCCAGGCTGCGTATCTCATTGGCCACCACGGCAAACCCGCGGCCCTGCTCTCCCGCTCTTGCCGCTTCGATGGAAGCGTTCAACGCCAGGAGGTTGGTCTGGGAGGAGATATCCGTGATCACTTGCACAATCTTGCCGATTTCCTGCGACCGTTCATCCAGCATCCGGACCACTTCAGACAGGTGAGACATGGTGCCGTCGATGGCCGTCATTTGCTCCACGGCTTCTTGGATCGCGCGATTCCCCTCATTGGCCTCTTCGGCCGCCTTTTCCGAAACATCGTAAGCCACAGAGGAACTTTCAGCCACCCGTTGAATCCCTGCCGCCAGTTCTTCCAACGCGCGCGAGCTTTCCTCAACGCCCCGCCTTCCCATCTCGGCGCCGCTGGCCACCTCCTGAATCGTGGTCGCGATCTGTTGGGCAGCCTGGGTCGTCTCCTCCGCCGTCGCCGAAAGCTGCTGGGAAGCGGAGGCCACCTGCTCTGCATGGAGGCTCAGTTGTTCAATCAACCCCTTCAGATTATCCGCCATGAGATTAAAATCTTGCACCAGTTTCCCGACCTCGTCCTGGCTCTCGACTTCCACCTTGTCAATGCGCAAATCGCCGGAAGCCAACTGACGCACCAACGCCCCCAGCTGGAGAATCGGTTTCACAATCGGGTTGGTCAAAAAGAAAGCGATGAGTAACCCCAAAGCAACGGAAACGATCGAAAAGATGCCCGTCGTCATAAAGGCCTGCTGCCCCTTTTGAACGGCCTGAGCCCCTAACTGGACCACATTTTCCTGTTTCTGATTCAAATGTGCATCCAGTCCTTCCTGCACCAAGCGGGCAACTGGTACAACCTGATGGCTGAGAATTGCCGTCGCCAAATCATGATTGTGCGACTCAATAGCAGGGATCAACTGTTGGTTAATCAAAGCAGCCCACTGGTCCAACAGCTCCAATTTTTCTTTGACATCCCCATCATTGACCACAGCCAAAACGCGAGTTTCCAATTCACCGACATTGACTAGCCGCTCCCGCGCACGTTTCAATTGCTCGTCATCAGCCGTCAATAAATACCCGCGGAGATTGGAATTGACCTGCGTCACCAGAAGATTCAGGTTGGTCGCATCGATCATTTGCTTGGTTTCCCGGTTAATGATCTGGTCAACATTCCCGTTCATCTGGACAATCATCGTGTTATTCACGATAGAAGAAATGACAAGCAACAACAGAATGAGTCCAAAACCACCTAATATCTTTTGCCGTAACTTTAGCCGATTAAGGAAACGTTTCAATCTCTTCATCCCCCTGTTGCACTGCAATAAATGTCGAAATAATTGTGAAACATGATTTTATCCATAAAAAATTTTAGTAAATTTTACCATACGATCGGGGGATTTATCAAGATTTTCCTCCAGTATTTTTACAAGAAGTCCCTGACATCCAGCACGCTGCCGTTGTTGACGTCTGGCCGGGCCACGATTTCCAGGATCTTTTCTGCAGCTGCATCCGGGTTCAGCAGGCTGCCGCTTTCCTTCAACTCTCTGAATCGATCCACCTGAATAAAATCCTCCCTGCTTGCCTTGCGAATTTCCTCCTGCATGGCCGTGTCAACCACTCCCGGAGCGATGGAAACCACCTTGACCGGAAGCGGTTGCGCGGATTCCTCCAAGCCCATGACCCGGGTGAACATATCCATGCCCGCCTTGGAGGCACAATAGGCGGCCCACCCGTAATAAGGGTTCTTGCCGGCGCCGGAGGATATGTTGACAATCATCCTGTGTTGGACGGATAATTGGCGGCTGAAACGGGCAAACAGGGCCGAGAGCACCATCGGCGCCGCCAGATTGACCTGCAGATTGCCGATCAGTTCGCTCGCCGTCGCATTTTCCATGCGCTTGACCGGTTGCAGCATGCCGGCATTGTTGATCAGGGTGATGCCATGAACCGGATGCAGCAAGGCGATCTCAGCGAAAATCCCTCTCATGAGTTCTTCCAGACCCTCAACCTCTCTCAGATCATAAGCAATGCAGCGAAGCGGGCACTGGCGCGCCTCTGCCATTTGCCGCAATGCCGGATTGTCGGTTCGGGAAACGCAAAAAAGGACATTGGTTTTGGCAAGCAACTTTTTTGCCAAGGCTTCTCCCAATCCTCTCGATGCCCCCGTGATGATGTAGACGTCCATCTTTCAACACCTCTCCCTTTTTTCAATGGCGCTTTCGATCGTTGGTACCGGCCGAAGGTACCGGCTGAAGGAATATTACTTTTCCAGCCTTACTTTTCCAGCCATACTTCCAATCCTATCGTATCCTCTAGAATCTTGCCCGTTTTAAAACTGCTCTTGGACACCAATTCCCTGAACGCATCTTTCGTGTATGCCCGTTTGATCAGCATGGTCTTGAATATCCATTTTGTCAGGATGGCATCGAATCCCGTCAGGCCCAGTTCCTCTTCGACATGTTTGTCCATCGCCTCAGCGGAAACATCTCCCCGCAAATCGAGGATCAACGCTTTTCCGCCGGTTTTCAGCACCCGGTTCATCTCGTCAAGGGCAGTGATGGGTTGCGCAAAGTTTTTGAAAGCCGCCCGGCAGATGATAAAATCAAAGGTTTCATCTTCAAACGGCATGCGCGCCGCATCCCCTTGCCGAAAGTCCACTTCCACCCCTTCTTCCTTCGCTTTTTCCCGGGCCATCTCCACAAACGATTTGCTGATGTCCAAACCGGTCACTTTGTAATTGCCGAGCTTTGCCAATTCAATGGACAAGTATCCCGGTCCCGGGGCCAGCTCGAGAATCGCAGCCCCTTCTGAAACATTTGCCGCAACCTTTTTCGCATCTTTTTGATAATCCTTGATGTTTTTGCGGGTATTTTTCGCATACCACCTAGCAATGGGGCCGTCCATGCCGATGCCCTTGTATCCTTTTTTCACTCTTCCGGCCATAAAGGTTCCTCCTCTTCCTCATCATGAGCTTTCGCTTTCTTCGCTTTCCATGTTAGAAAATTTTTTCGCTATCGTTCGCAGCCATTCCTCATCCCATTGGAGTTTGCGCGTTTGGATATCCTTCATCACGGAGTGTATCCACTCCAATTCGGCCATCACCAAGGTCCGTTGATATTCGGTCTCCAGCAAAAACAAGCGGGGCAATCCCTCCGCCATGGCCGTCTGCAGCGAATGATTGATCCGAGCTAATGTGTTTGCAAGCGCATTCACCCTTTTTTTCAATTGCTCGGCCACATCTTCCGGCGTCAAAAGCATCAAAAATGAAACGGCGGCGGGGAACTCGAAAAATTCTTGTTTTGGCGTGGAAAGCATTTCGCGCAACCATGTGTACGCGGCTTTTCGGCCTTTGTCCGTAATCTCATAAACCGTCAGTTCCGGTTTGCCTTCATTTTGTTTTTTCCCTTGAATTGCAATGGCTCCGTCCCGCAGCAAACGATGAATGGTTTGATAGATGCTTGTCCGGTGACGGACGTTGATGACCTCATGTTTCCCCCTTTCCTTGATGAGCTGTTGCATGCGGTAAGGGTGCATCGGTTCTTCCATCAAAAGGCAAAGGATAGCCAAAGCGAGCGGTGATTTTTTCATCATGCCGTTCATAGTAAAGATATTAACATTAATAATATGACTAAGTCAATAAAAAAAACGTTCTCCCCTCGGAGAACGAACTAGGTCGGGATCACGGCTTGATACTTCGCCAGCGGCGGAACAGGTGCGCCGCAGATCACATCCAGAACGACGGGCACATGGCGATGACCGTGCAATGCCGCCGACAAAGCCGGACTCAACGCATCCTCCCGTTCCACCCGAATCCCTTCTGCGCCAAAGGCCCGCGCCAGTGCGGCAAAGTCGGGATTGGTCAAGGACACTCCGAATGGTTGCACCCCCTGCGCAAGCATCATGCTGTACTCCTTGCCCAGCAGCCGGTTGTTCAAGATGACGACCACAATCGGCAGTTGATGCGCCACCGCCGTCCCAAGTTCCATGCCTGTCATCGCGAAGGATCCATCCCCGACGAGGGCAACCACCTGCCGCTCCGGATTCGCCAGCTTCGCGGAAATCGCGGCAGGCAGGGCATACCCCATTGTCCGCCATTTTCCGGAATAAAGGATCTCCTGTCGCTTGGCGCGGAACAGGCGGTTAAACCAGACGGTGTGATCTCCCGTATCCACAGTGACGATGGCATCTTCATCCAGCATCTCGTCCAGTGCGGCCAGTACCCGTTGGGGAGGTACCGGATGACCGGTCAGTTGCCGCTCGCGATCTTGTTCCTCTACAATTTGCCGCTTTGCCTCCTGCAACCGCTGGACCCACCGGTTGCGATTCGGTGCCCCCTCTCCCTGTTCCATCCGTTTCAGCAACAAGGCCAAGACTTCCTTCGCATCGCCCACCAAACCGCATGTGGCAACCGGGTGCAACTCGATATGGGCAGCTTGCGCATCAATCTGGATCAGGCGAAGCGGCCGCTGCCGGGCGCTACGGGGCGTGTACCCTTGGGGATACCAATTGGCCCCGATCACCAGAATGCAATCCGCCTCCGCCAATAGCCGGCTTCCCTCCATCGTTCCGCCTTCGCCGATGCCTCCCGCATGATAAGGGTGATCGTACGGCACCACCCCCTTGCCGCCCAGCGTTTCGATCACCCCTGCCGAAAGCCGTTCCGACAGCTGGATGATCTCCGCCGTGGCTCCCCGGGCCCCTTCCCCGATCAGCATCATCGGCCTGGCTGCCGATTGCAGCCACTGCACAGCAGTCGCCAATTGCTCCAGTTCCCGTTGCCGGGCCCGCACCAGCACACCCAAGGGACTTTTGACGGCGCCGGACCAAGGTGCATGCCAGAGATCTTTTGGTATGGCCACGTGCGAGACGCCCTTCCTCTCAATCGCGGTGACGATGGCCCGCAGCAACATCTCTGCCGCCGCCTCCGGGTGGAACAGCGTGGCCGAGTAGACCGCTATGGGCGCCATCAATTGCTGCTGTTCCAGGTCTTGCTTGCCTCCGGTGCCAATCTTTGCCGTCGGCACCTGGCCCGTGATGGCCAGCACGGGAACCCGGTCTGCGGCCGCATCGGCCAGTCCGTTGAGCAAGTTGGCAATACCCGGCCCGCTCGTGGCGGTACAGACGCCGAACCGGCCTGTCAACTTGCTCTCGGCGGAGGCCATCATGGCAGCCGCGGCTTCATGCCTGGCGCCGATGTACTGGATGTCCGGAAATTGTCGTAGTGCCGCAAGAAACGGCAGAATCGCATCGCCGGCCACGCCGTAGATTCGCCTTGCGCCCCATCGAAAACACAGTTCAAGAACGGCCTCCGCGACCGTTCCCGGTTGGCCTGGAATCCTCTTCGCTCTCTGCATGCCCATCTCCATTCCACATCCTCCATTCCATCTCACGTACGGCATTCCCGCTCCCGTCGGCCCCTCCTGTCAGAACATACTATTTGCGACATCTTCCTTGGCCATACATCACATGCCAATTCCGCAGAAAAAGAAAAAAGCAGGGGGTATCGTTCCCCCGCTTATATCGTTTCCCCGCTTGGCTCAGTCCCCTGGTTTTCGCTTGGCTTTCATTCATAGCCCTTACCGCACCTTGATCACATAGGTGCCCGCGATCCGATCGTGCATGGCCCGCTTTTTTGAATCAAAGGCAGCCATCAGATACCCGATCAGAAGGATGATGGCGGAAACAAATTTGCCGATGACTTCGCGTAAAATGATTGCGCCCCACCGGTTGGCCCCACCCTCCTGGGGAATGACGCGGATGCCGACGACCATTTTACCGAGCGTCTGGCCATAAACCACGGTTAAGATGACAAAGTATGCAGCTTCTGCAATAAACTCCACAATATCCACCCAGGAAAAATCCCATCGGCCAATTCCCTGCGCTTTTCGAATCAGGTCAAAAGTGAGAGCAGACGCTGCCCAGAGCACAATTCCATCAATCGCCGCGGCGAGAAAACGGAGCCAAAAGCCTGCATATTGGTACTCCGCTCCTGTCCCTGAGCCACTGTGCACATGTTCCACGCCTTCCTCATTGTGAACATTCCGGTTTTCCGCATCCATGGACGCTACCCTCCTCATTCATTTCTTCTTCATAGTCATACGCAACGACACTGGCAGCATATCACGGATCATCAGGGCTGAAACAGATACATCAACCTGGGCTGTTGGGAAAATGGGAGCAATTCCTTCAAACCGGAAAGCGGCGAGGGATGATTCGGCTTGCCCAAAAACCCGCCGGTGAAATCCAATAAGCTCATCGGCGGATAAGTGTACCGGATGACCAGCGCCTCTTCCAGACCAGCCAGCTCCTTGGCCGCCTCGATCGCGTCCTCCAGGGTGCCTAGTTCATCCACCAAACCCAGTTCCTTGGCCTGCTGCCCGGAGTAAATCCGGCCGTCGGCGATGGTCAGGACCTTTTCACGCGGCAGGCCCCGCTCCTCGGCCACCAGGTCGACAAACCGATGATACGTTTCATCGACCAGGGATTGAAACACCTGTTTCTCATCCGGACGCATCTCCCGCAGCGGATTGCCCATATCCTTCATTTTGCCGCTTTGGATCACTGTTTCCTTATAACCGATCAGGTCAGCCAATTTCTGGTAATTGGGCAGGGTAAAAATCACCCCGATGCTGCCGGTCAAAGAATTGGGATTGGCATAAATTTTGTCCGCCGCCGCAGCAACGTAGTAGCCGCCAGACGCCGCCATCGTCCCCATGCTGACCACCACAGGTTTTCCATTATCCTGGATTTCTTTAATCTTTCGGTAAATTTCATCAGAGGCGACCACTTCCCCGCCGGGACTGTTGACTCTAAGGACGACAGCACGAACAGCCGGATCTTCCAGCGCCTGCTGCAATTGGGACATCAGATCATCGAAGATAAAGCCGTCTCCGAACAATCCCCCCGCGGACGACTCGCTAATGGCGCCATCCAACGTGATCACCGCAACCCGGTCATGGCCGCTGCCGGAAATCACTTCCTCCTCCCAGCCATTGGAGGAACCGAACGCCATATCCAGTCCGCCCGTCGCCACACTGGCGACAATCCCGGCGACGACGACAACCACGATGATGGCCAGCGCAATCCAACGCCTTTTGTTCACACCTCTTTCACCCTTCCCTATTTTCTGCGACATCCCTATCTTACACCAAAATACGGCACGCCAAAACAACAAAAAAGCCGATCAAGGCGAGGTTTTCTCTCACCCTGACCGGCGAGCCTGAACGCTTCCGCTTACCGGACCACCAGCACCGGACAGCCCGCGTGGTGCAGCACCCTGTGGCTCACGCTCCCGAGAACGATCTCCGCAAATTGGTTCAGGCCGCGGCTGCCGACGACGACCAATTCATATCCTTCCTCCTTGGCCACCCGGCAGATTTCCGTACCCGGATCGCCGACGACCACCTTGGTATCGCAGGCAACGCCCGCATCACGCAAGGAGGCGGCATCCTCCTCCACCTGTTCCCGCGCCTGCCGCTCTATATTCGCCATCGGATCGATGTTCAGCGCCTGCAAATCGGCATAGAGGCTGAGAGGAACGGGTTGGACGACCGTGATGAGCGTCACCTGCACGTCGGATGCTCCTTCCACCAGCTTGACCGCGGTTTGCACCGCCTTCTTGGAACCTTCTGAGCCATCGGTTGCCACAAGAATTTTCTTGAACATGGATGATCCCCTCCCACAGTATAGATAAACCCTGGAATCATATGTCTCCAATCCCATTTTAATCAATGAAAAAAGTCCCTGCGACTGCGGGACCTCACTTTTCGTAAAGTTTCACCTTTTTTTCATTTGTTGACCACAATTTATTCAAAAATTAGAATAAAGAAGAATAAAAAAGCAGCATGATGAATGATGACAAACAGATCGCATCTACCGGAATGGCACGGTGCAAGAAAGTCATCTTTCATGTACAATCAATGCTGCATGCACCGCGTTTGCATGGACAGGGGGAAGTGACTTGGAAAATCTGCTGATTCTCCTTCTCATCGGACTGGGTGGCGCATTGGGCTCGGCGGCACGATATGCGCTGTCAACCCTGGTCACGGCGCTGACCACCACGGCATCCCCGTTTTTTCCCTGGGGAACATGGGTGGTCAACGCATTGGGCTGCCTGATGATCGGCATCATCTTCACGCTGGGCTTGGAAACCCCCTGGCTCTCGCCGGCAGGACGAGCCTTTCTCATCACCGGCTTTCTCGGGGGGTTTACGACCTTTTCCACCTTCGCCAATGAGACGCTGCTGTTGTTCCAGGAAGGCAAAACGGCCACAGCCCTTCTCTACATGCTGAGCAGCAATCTCGTCGGGCTGGGCTTTGCCGCGCTTGGCCATCTCCTGACATTGTGGTGGCTGCGCGGTTGATTCAGATCTGTCAGTTCAGGTCTGTCACTTCAGGCGGGGTTCCTGCGCGGCTTTCTCCTTGGCGGCATGCCGAGGAGCGTTCTCCGGAAACTCCACTCCTTCCACTTTCACATTGACTTCAACCACCCGCAACCCCGTCATCGTCTCCACGGCTTCTTTGACGTTTTCCTGCAACTTGCGGGCCACTTCATGGATTTTCACGCCATACTTGACGATCACGCGCAGATCGATCGCGGCCTCCACGGAACCCACTTCCACGCTGACTCCTTTGGTGACGTTTTTTCCGCTGACGCGGCGGGCAAATCCTTCCGTAATCCCGCCTGACATGCTGGCCACTCCCTCTGTCTCAGAAGCAGCCACCCCGGCGATGATCGCCACCACATCATCCGCGATGCGAACGACGCCATTTTCCTGGACCTCTGTCATCGCTATCCCTCCTCAAGCTTCCGGCTGATCTTCCAAACCGTTCCATGTCCACATACTACCAAAAAAACGGCCCCCATACAAAGCGGGCCCTTCACAGGGCCCGAACCAGTCCGCCATCCACCAGCAACACCTGTCCCGTAATATAGGTATTGGCCCAGGAAGCCAAAAATACGACAGCGCGGGCAAACTCTTCCGGATCTCCGTAGCGCTTCAGCGGAATGGCGGCTTCCGCTTCTTTGCGCACCTCTTCCAAACTGAGGCCCAGGTTTTGTGCCCGAATGGAATCCAATTCAATCAGCCGATCCGTGGCAATCCGCCCTGGACATACCGTGTTGAGCAAAATCCCTTGCCCGGCCAGCTCTTCGGCCAGCGTCTTGATCAGGGCAGCCACCCCGGCCCGCATCGTATTGGAGAGAATCAGCCCGGGAATCGGTTGGCGGACAGAGGAAGAAGCCAGCGCTACCACCCTGCCCCCTTCGCTCATCCACGGCAGGCTGCCCCGAATCAGCCGAACAACACTGAGAAAATTCCGAACAAACGCATCCTCCCAATCCCCATCATCGAAATCCTGAAACTTCCCGCTCGGAGGCCCGCCCGCGTTGGTGATCAGGACATCCAAACGTCCGTACCGTTTTCCAATTTCATCAAGCAACGCCTTGATTTCTTCCGCTCGTCCGACATCTGCCGTAAGGGGAAAAACAGATTTTCCCGTTTCCTGCTCAATGATCTCCGCAGCTTTTTGGATCCGGGATGCGTCCCTGCTGGCAATGACCACGCGCGCCCCTTCCCGCACCAGTTCTTTTGCGACAGCGAATCCCAATCCTTTGCTGGCAGCAGCCACCAGGGCCACCTTATCCTTCAATCCGAGATCCATACAAGAAAACCTCCCCAGGTTCGATCGTCTGTACAAAATCATTATACTACCGAATCCCGGGAGGCACCATTACTTTTCCGTGACAACCATGGACACCCCCCGCTTCCTCACCGCTTCTCCAGCCATTGGAGGAGCGTCTGATCCAGTTGTACGATGCTGGTTGCCAATTGCTCCAGTTTGGCCTCGATCCGCATCAGCAAATACAAGGTCACCACGATGGGAAATCCGAGGTCTTTCAGCAAGCCGATCCAGACATCCACCTTCCCACTCCTCCCTGAAAAACATGGGGAGGGGTGTTCCCCCTCCGGCTTTCTCTTCCTTCGTCCTGTCCCTCGTCCTGCATGGAGTCCTGCACCGCCTCAGCTTGTCATCTGTCCGTCAAGGAAATTCGATGGTCTTGCGTTCCCTCTGGCGTTACGCCAAAGGAAGTTCCGTCACCGTCCGATCCTGCAGACGGGCCCCCACCTTTTCCGTCCAGTTGGCACCATTGGTTTGAAAGAGATTTTTCGCCAGGATGGTGTCCATGACGTTGTTCACGGCCGCCGGTTCTACCGGTTCAATCGGATCCCTGAGGGTGATCCGCACGGTCCTGCCGGCTTCCGTGCGAAAAATCAGTTCCAGTGTTTTGCTGTTCATGGCCCTCACTCCTCACTTTGGATTGGCATGTGATTGTCAAAAACCTTTACTCGGTCAATTGCGCCTGATCGACGCGGACCACGTGGCTCAACGGATAAGCCTGCAGACTGGCCAGGGCCTGCGCCACGTCATACACATCCTGGTCATCCGCATCGGGACGGACATTTTGCAGTGTCTGGCTGCGAACGACGGGACGTCCAAACTCGTCCATCCCGACTTCAAACCCCAGCACCATCCGGCTCATTCCGGAGATTTTTGTCACAGCCATGCGCATCCTCTCCTTTCGTCATTTGAGATCGTTTCATGATGCCGGACCCGACGGCCCGCAAGTTGTGTGACCGGTCACACTGGATAACATGCACCGTGCCTTAAGAAAAAGGGGACAAACGGCAAGGGAAAATTGATCCGGATCACATCTCGAACAAACGAGCCGCCCCTGCGCGAAGCTTTTGCAAGGCGCGGCGTTTCCAGGTTTTCACCGTTTCCACCGAAACGCCTTCCCGGGCTGCCAGTTCCCGCAAGGTATGGCCGGCCACGAGATGTTGTTCAATCACCAATTGCTCCCTTGTTGAAAGCGTTTCCGACAACAAATGCCAAAACAGACGCTCATCCAACACGTCAGCACGGGGATCAGGCTGCTCTTCCCACCAGTCCCCCTCCGCTTCCTCATCCTCACGGGTCCACGCCGGACCTTCCCGGCCCCATCGCCACTCCCGCCTTTGCAAGGTGCGCAGCGCAGCCCACACCCGTTTCTTGACAAAAGCGCCGAAATAACATCCCTTCGTCGCATCAAACCGGTAAACCGCCTCGACGACGGCCAACCGCCCTTCCTGACAGGCATCCTCCCATGAACGGCCCATCCGTCTGGCCAGGCTGCGCACCAGCGGTTCGTAATGCGAGACAATTTCCGGCAGCCATTGCGATTCACCACGCTGGACGGCCAATACCCACTCTTCGATCCGCTTCCCTGACATCCGCAATCTCCCTCCACACATGGAGGGCCGGCCCTTCCGAATCATGCGCGCAAGAACAGGATACGGCCATCCTTCCCCCGGCACACCTTCGGTCTCGCCGCACTTTCCCTGCCCGGGTGAAGGTTTTGGGAGTGAAAAACAAAAATCTTGATTTTCGGCGGCACAAAAAAAGACCCGTCATCCGGAGGCCATCCCCTGGATTCGGTCCACATCTAAAACAGGTAGGTTTCACCCCGTTCTCTGACCGCTGCAGAACGTCTGCGAAAGTGAATCTCTTCGTACAAATGGCGAACAAGCGTCACATGCCGCAGCTGCATCTGGCAAAAATTGAGCGAGTGGTGGACCGTCACGTCATGTCCACCTGCCAGCGCAAGCCGCGTCCGTTGCGGTGCCTGCGCCGCCATCTGGCGGATCTGATGGGCGGCAAACCAACCATGCACCACCTGGCGGCCAATCGGCGTCCTGACCTTGAACGGAACCAGAATCCAATCTTCCGTAAAAGGCAGCGGAATCAGTTGCTTCCTTGCAATCGCCTGTCCGTACCGCTGGCGCATCACCGTCAAGTCGGTCCCATAGTAGTAGGCGATCCCTTTCAGAAACCGGTTCACTTGCACCGGCAGCGCCGTCGTCAAACCGTCTTCTTGCAACAGTCGCAACTGATCCCCGATCCCGGGCTGATTTTCCGGCAAAAAGGCCACACCCTGCAAGACAAACTGTTCCACCGCCCGCAGAACTTCCTGACGTTTCATAAACTCCCTCCCCCATACCAGCATTCGCCACCTTTATGCCTGTCCCACCATCATATACGAACATATGTTCTTAGTCAAGTGTTCCCTGGGGGCCCATCCACAAGGAAATTTCTCCGCATGGACATGTTTGCTACAATAGCCACATAGATTTCTCATAACAAGTGTCTGGAAAAGCAAACCGGACAGACCGTGATATTCCTGATGCAATGGAAAGGGGCAACGGGCGTGCGAACAACCGTACCATTTTGGCTTCGTCTGCTGATCACTTTGTCTGGTATCCTCTTCCTCGGCTTTCTATCCATGATCAGCCTTACACCCGCAGAAGCCACGGAAGATGCGGCGCTCAGCGAGCGCCGGGTCGCCTATCAGATTGACGTCAAGCTGGATCCCGGGAAAAAACAATTGCTCGGAACGGAACGCATTCGCTGGCGTCATCCCGGCAAAAAGCCGGTTTCCGAGATCTACATCCACCTCTATCCCAACGCCTTTTCAAAAGGATCGACGTTTATCAAAGAATCGGGCGGCGTCCTGCGTGAGGACAAGATGGATCAGCGTTCACCAGGCTGGATGGAGATCACCGCGCTCAGGCTGGCTGATGGAACCAATCTGCTGCCCGCCATGCGCTTTGTACAACCGGATGACGGGAATCCGGACGATCGGACGTTGGCGCGGGTGGACCTGCCGCGACCGGTAAAACCGGGAACAAGCCTAGAGCTGGAAGTGGCGTTTCGCGTGCAACTGCCCAAAGTGTTCGCCCGGATGGGATATTTTGAAGAGTTCGTCATGGCCGGACAGTGGTTTCCCAAATTGGCGGCGTACGAGGTGGCCGGACAACGGCAGCGGCAGGAAGAAGGATGGAATGCGCATCAGTACCACGCGCATTCAGAGTTTTATGCCGATTTCGGAACCTTTGAGGTGACGATCACCGTTCCCGCATCCTATCAAGTCGCGGCCACCGGCAAGCTGGCGGCAGAACCCAAGCCCAAAAACGGCTGGAAACATGTGACGTTTGAGGCGCTGGATGTCCATGACTTCGCCTGGGCGGCCTCACCGGACTTTCTCGTCGAAAAGCGCACTTTCCCTGAACTTGGGACAAAAGGGATTACCGTTTTGCTGTACCTGGACCCGGCACACCAAGCGGCCAAGGAACGATACTTCCAGATCACCCGTCAGACGATGGACCGGTTCGGCGCGTGGTTTGGTCCCTACCCCTATGAAACGTTGAGCATTGTCGTCCCGCCACCTGGGGCAGGCGGCGCCGGCGGCATGGAATATCCGACACTGATCACGGCTTGGGATGCCTCCGTCCCGGTTGAAAGTCTGGCCCTCGAACAGGTGGTGGTCCACGAATTGGCCCATCAGTACTGGTACGGCATGGTGGCCAACAACGAGTTTGAAGAACCCTGGCTGGATGAAGGACTGGCCACCTATAGCGAAAACAAGATGATGTCCACCATTCTCCCCCATTACAGCAGGCTGACGATGATGACGCCGATTCTCGAACCGGCCCCCTTGAGCCTGCCTGCCTGGGAATACGGGGACGATGCCTATGCCGCCAATGTGTATCTGCGCGCCGCCCGCGTGCTCTCCGGAATCGAAGAGGTGGTCGGCGAGCAGGAGATGTTCCGGATCCTGAAAACCTATTTCAACCGGTATCGCTTTTCCCACCCGTCAACGAAAGACTTTCTGGCCACGATCAACGAAGTCAGCGGAAAAAATTTCGACGACTTTTTCAACCGCTTTGTCTTTCGCGAGCGGATGGTGGACTACCGGATCCAAAACATCGACTCTGAAGCCACTGCCCAGCCTGGGCGGTACAAACATCGCATCACGCTGGACGTCACAGACGACATAGGCCAGAACGTCCCCATCCTGATTCGGTTTGCGGATGGACATACGGAAGAGATCACCTGGAACGCAAAAAGCGGGCCCAATCCCGTCGTGCTGGAAGGCCCGGCCATCCAATGGGCCTGGATCGATCCCGAATTTTCCAATCCGATGGAGATCCAGCACGTGAACAACCTCTACCGTCCTGTCAGCCAACAGACGATTCTCACCTGGGCCAGGCAACTCAGTTTCTGGCTGGAACATTTGAAGCTTTGGCTGTTCTGATCGAGGGGGATGATGATGGCAAGCAAAACATTCAGCGTCATTCAAACCATCCGCGCCGGATGGAACCTGACCAAGGCCAGCTGGTCTTTGTGGCTGTTGCTGTCGCTGGTCAGCCTCCTGTTTCTCTGGCTGCATCAGCAGGTCATGATTCCCGGCCTGTCCCGCCTTCTTCCAGCCATTCCGCCGGCGGCACTGGAACGGGTGCCTGTCGAAAGTTACATCACCCTGGCATTGGAAGGAGGTCATGAATTCCTCCGTTCCCCACTTCTCCATCAGATGGTTTTGTTCCTCGGGCTCTTCACGCTGCTGCAACTGTTGCTGCAGCCGTTGCTTCAGTTGCTCGTTTTCTCCCAGCTGCGGCAGCCCCAGCCCACCGCCTCGTTTGTTCTTTTATGGCAACGCTTGTCACACCGGTTATCCGCATTTTACGCCGTCACCCTGGTTCAGTTTTTGCTCAGCAGCCTGTTGGCCGGCGGCGTCGGATGGTCGCTATGGCTGCTCGCCAACCAGCTGGTGATGTACAGCAAACTGGCGACGCTGGCTACCATCCTGCTTCTGGTGGTGTGCGCCATCTTCCTTTTCAGCTGGGGATTCAGTTTTTTCACCTGCTGGCAGGTGACGCTGGCCGAAGGAGACAAACTGCTCCAGGGAGCCAAACGGGCCCTCCACCAGACGATGAACCGGGCATTTGGCAAAAGCCTCTTGCTGCCGATGGTTTTCTGGTTCCTGACCACTGCCGTCATCGCCTGCCTGCAGGCCGTGTTCCTCCCTTCGCTGTCTGCCGTAAGCGCCATTCTGGCCACCATCCTGCAGCAATTTGCCCTCCTTTGGCTGACGTACAGCCTGGCTGCTGCCTATCGCCGGCTTCAAGAAGATTGACAAAACCCCCTTCCTTTCATATAATATGCCTAAAAGTTTCCCTAGAGAAACATTCATATCATCGGCTAACTTCATTTGGGAGGGGAAACCTTTGTCATCCTCCGACCATGTCAAAGCCTTGTCTGACCTAAAAGCCGGCGAACAAATCCGCATCACTGAGCTTACATTGGAAGGGGCGATGCGGCGACGCCTGCTGGATCTGGGCTTTGTGCCCGGCGCGACGGTGAAAATGATCCGCAGGAGTCCGCTGGGAGATCCGGCAGCCTATTCAGTGAATCGCACCGTCATCGCCCTCAGGAAAGAGGAAAGTTCCAGGATTTTCGGAATTCCGATTGGCAGCGAAGGTGGGTGAGGAAGGATGAAGTACCGGATTGCGCTGGCCGGCAACCCGAACACGGGCAAAAGCACCCTGTTCAACGAATTGACAGGCCTGCGCCAGCACACCGGCAACTGGCCGGGGAAAACAGTGACTTCGGCGGAAGGCAGCTTTACCCATCGCGGTCTGACCTACACCGTGGTGGATCTGCCGGGCACATATTCGCTGTTTTCCAATTCGGCAGATGAAGAGGTGGCGCGGGACTACCTGATCTTCGGACGGCCCGACGTCACGGTGGTGGTATTGGATGCCACGTCACTGGAACGAAACCTGAACTTGGCCCTTCAGATTTTAGAAATCACCGATCGGGTCATCGTGGCGGTGAATCTCATGGATGAAGCCCGCCGTCGCGGGATTCGGATCGATTCCCGGAAGCTCTCGGAGCTGCTGGGCGTGCCGGTCGTGCCGATTTCTGCCAGGAACCGGGAAGGGATCGAAGAACTTTTGGACACCCTGGACAGCATGATCCGTGGCCAGATCACCACACAGCCAGTGCAGGTCCAATACGGCCCGGAACTGGAAGAGCGGATTGCCGCCCTGGAACCCAAGGTCCGGCAGCTGGTCGGTTCCGAATTTCCGAGCCGCTGGATCGCCCTGCGGCTGCTGGACGGGGACGAATCACTGCTGTCCGCACTGAAAGAAAGACTCACCCGGCCGGCTCAGGAGGTGCCTGGCTATGAGCCCGTACGCGTCAGCATCTAGTCCGGATCGGCCCCAGGCCTTCGATCAACTGATGGAAGAAGCGCGCCGGCTCGGCCCGGCAAACCGGGACGAAATCGTCACCCGTCTCTACCAAACTTCACAACAGATCTGCGAGAAGGCGGTGACGTACTCGCAAGAAAAACTGTTGAAGGAACAACGCCGTTCGGAGAAGATCGATCAGATCCTGACTTCTCCGCTTTGGGGATTCCCGATCATGCTGGCGATGCTGGGCGTCGTCATCTACCTGACGGTAGCCGGAGCCAACATCCCCTCTGAGATGCTGGCCAGGCTGTTCGGCATGGGCGAGGAAGCTCTGACACGGCTGTTCGCCCTCATCGGCGCGCCGGAATGGTTGCACGGCCTGTTGGTGTTGGGATTGTACCGCGGGATTTCCTGGGTGGTCAGCGTGATGTTGCCACCAATGGCCATTTTCTTTCCCATGTTTGCCCTGCTGGAAAACCTGGGCTATCTGCCGCGGGTGGCGTTCAACCTGGACCGGTTGTTCAAACGGGCAGGCGGACACGGCAAGCAGTCGCTGACCATGGCGATGGGCTTTGGCTGCAACGCCGCCGCCATCGTCTCGACACGGATCATCGAGTCGCCGCGGGAGCGGATGCTGGCCATTCTCACCAACAATTTCGTGCCTTGCAACGGACGATGGCCGCTGTTGATCCTGCTGGCGTCCCTCTTTATGGCAGCCGGTTTTGGCGGTTTTGAAACCATCGTCACGGCGGGCATTGTCGTCGGCATGGTTCTCTTCGGCATCGTGGTCACACTGCTCGTCTCGTGGATCTTGTCCAAAACCCTCTTGCGAGGGGTGCCTACCCACTACACGCTGGAACTTCCCCCCTACCGGATGCCGAAGTTTTGGAAAACCGTGATCAGGGCCTCGCTGGACAAAACCTGGTTTGTCCTCAAGCGGGCCGTGATCGTTGCCGCGCCGGCCGGCCTGCTCACCTGGGTGCTGGCCAATATCACAGTGGGTGATGACAGCCTGCTGGAACACGCCGCTCAGTTTCTCAATCCCTTTGGCCAGGCACTGGGCATGGATGGGTATATCCTGATGGCCTTTCTCCTCGGTCTTCCCGCCAACGAAATTGTTCTGCCCATCCTCCTGATGTCCTATCTTTCCACCGGTGCCATGGTTGATGCCGACGGCATGAACGGGTTGAAACAAATTCTTGTTGACCATGGATGGACCTGGCTGACCGCCCTCAACATGATGCTGTTTTCGCTCCTGCACTACCCGTGCGGTACCACGATGTTTACCATATATCGGGAAACAAAAAGCCCTAAATGGACAGCTCTGGCCTTTCTCATCCCGACCAGTATCGCCATCCTCGTCACCTTCACCGTAACCCAGGTGGCCCGGGGTCTGGGACTGGTGTAAAAACGCAAAAACGGGAAGCGGTCTTTCCAGACCGTTTCCCGTTTTTGTTCACCTGTCCCGTTTAGCCGCTTTTGGTCTCGAACAGCTGTCGCTGCCGCTCGTAGTGTTCCTGAAATTTGGATATTTCAACTTCCAATTTATTCATGATCTGCCGCCCCACGTCCCGATTGATCAGACCAACCCGGACCGCAAAGTCAATCTCTTTCGACAAGCCAAAAAGCTGCGTGTCCAGCACTTCTTCAAAAACGGGACACTGCGGAGCGGTCAGATGATCCAATTGCACTTCAATCAACTGACGGATTTTTACCGCATCTTCCAACAGCAGATTCAACGCTTTTTCGCGCAGGGTGTTCTCCTTGTCGCTCAAAAGGATCCCCTCCCATATCACCTATCCCTCCATCTTATCATATCGGATTGCGCAAAGTTTGAAAAGACAAATCCCCGCTCATTCGGCAGCGGAAAGCATCACCGCGCACGCCGCCTGAGGCTTCGTCAAAAAAGGCTCCAGCCCCACCGGTTGACGCAGGATGCCAAAAGGTGAGTGCCCGCCACACTGTTCCCCTTTTTGTCAATCGCCGGCCCGATGATTCCGACGCCATACTTTCCCGGTACAAAAGCCATGATGGCGCCGGAAACACCGCTTTTTGCCGGAATTCCGACGCGGGCGGCAAATTCTCCGGAAGCGTTGTACATCCCGCATGTCACCATCAACGCGGTCAACACCCGGACAATCTCACGCGGGATCACCGGCTTGCTCAATCCCCACACGGTTCCCCCATTGGCCAGACACGTGGCCATGTAGGCCAGATCCCGGCAAGAGGCCTCGATGGCACACTGCATGAAGTACAGATCCAGCACCTCTTCCACATTCTCTTTCAGGAATCCCTGTTCCCGCAACAGATATGCGATCGCCCAGTTGCGCTCGCTGGCCTTTTTTTCGGAAGCGTACACATGCTCGTTCACCCGGATGGTCGGATTGCCGCTGATGACACGGACAAGACGCAGGAGGCGCTCCAGTTTTTCCTGTGCGGTCCGGCCCTTGATCAGAGAGCTTACCACTATGGCTCCACTGTTGATCATCGGGTTGGCCGGTTTGGCCAGCTCCCGGAATTCAGGCCTGTCAAGTGGCAGAAACAGGGAAGGCGGCAGGGAGTCAAAGGGCTCAGCGGACGGTTCCATCCCCACATGCCGGAACACTTCATCCATCCCCCGATCCATGATCGCAAGGGTCAGGGCAAATACCTTGGAGATGCTTTGCAGTGTAAACCGGACCTGGACATCCCCGGCCGTGATCTCTTTTCCGCCGGTACTGACCACCGTGATTCCCAGGAGGTGGGGGTCCATGCGCTTCAATTCCGGTATGTAATCCACGACCTTACCCTTTTTCGAATGGGTTTTTGCCTCATCCAGCAGCTTGACCATTTCCTGCCGGAGTTGTTCCATTTCACTGAATCCGGTCTTGTTTCTCGTCGGTATCCGCGTGCTCATCCCGCACCCTCTTTTCTCCAGTTGACATCGGCCCATGATGGTTGACAACGGCCCATGATGCGTCTGGTTTGCCATTAGGATAACCAGATCGGGTGAGGTTAACCAAAACAAACGCAGGTATCTTTTCTCCGGCGGCTCCGTTATAATGGATAGGGCAAATATACCAAAATATATGACCAGCGAAATGAACAATGACCGGCTAAAGCGGCCACCAGAGGTTTGAGGAAGTGGGCTTTTGGCTGCACGGAACAAACCATCCTAATTTGTCAGGGGAGGTTCACAAATGAGCGAACATATCGTGACCATTGACGGCGAGGTGAATTACCCGATCACCCTGGATCCCACCGTCTGGATTTTTGACAGACGGAAATTCCCGATCCAGGCCGTATTTCCGCAGATCGAGGAAGAAGGGCAATGCATGCATTTGAATCCGTTTCTCCATAACGCCGAACCGCTCCGCGGCGCGACACAGGTGGTCTGCGTCCTGAAAACCGGCGAACGCGTCCCTCTCACGCTGGATCAGGCCAATGCCGCCATCCTGCGCTTTTCACGCAACAAAAAAGCCATCCTGGAGGATGGCCCCATTTGGCTGTATTTGGCGGATGGCAGCAACGTGGACAATCCGATTCGCAACATCCAGCGGTTTGAGGTGGAGTAATGCAAAATTTGAAGCGGAATCAACCAGGAAGAAACGTCAAGTTCCACGGGTGCTGCCCCGTGGAACTTCGATGGCCAGCCTTATCCATATGAACGGCAGGGTGTTATTGTTCCACCTCGCTTA
This sequence comes from Bacillus thermozeamaize, assembly GCA_002159075.1. Classification (NCBI taxonomy): domain Bacteria; kingdom Bacillati; phylum Bacillota; class Bacilli; order Caryophanales; family Bacillaceae; genus Bacillus; species Bacillus thermozeamaize. Next base: position 19,058 of record LZRT01000101.1, on the reverse strand, counting down.
CATCCATTGAAACCCCCGCTGGTACAGCCATGCAAAAAGAAGCCCATAAAGCAGGAGGACGCCCATTCGCACGAGCACGCCTGTTTTCACGCGCGGCAAACCGAGCAGCACCGAAGCCAGGTAACCGCCAATCAGCCCGCCGATATGGGCGTAGTTGTCCACGCCGGACGAAAGCAGGCCAAATACCAGGTTGATTCCGAGAATGGTCAAAATCTCCATCCCGATCGTCTGAAAGAAGAGATCCCGGTACTTTTGCCCGAAATACAGGAGTGCCCCGAACAGACCGAAAATGGCGCTGGAAGCCCCGGCGGACAGGTGCGGCGAAAAGGCAAAGCTGCCTGCCACACCCATGATCCCGGCCGTGAAGTAAATGACCATAAACCGCCACGGTCCGTAAATCCGCTCCACCAGGGGCCCTAGAAAATAGAGCGCAAAGCTGTTGAACAATAGATGGGCCATTCCGATATGGATAAATACCGGCGTAAGAAAGCGCCACCATTCCCCGGCCCAGATGGCCGGGTGATACTTGGCCCCGAAACGGATCAGGTTTTCCGCATTGGTCGTTCCGCCCGTCAGGGTCATCAGGAGAAACACCGAAATGTTGATCCCCAAGAACACATACGTCCAAAAAGGCTGCCCGCGGGAAAAAACGGCCTGGACCTGCCTCTCCTTCTGCGCCATCGTCTGCCGGATCTCCCGCTTGAGCTCCTCGACCGCCGCCTCGCCGGCGGGCGCAGCGGCCATCTGGGCCAACAGATCCTCGGTCGACAAACCGTGCTTCTCCAAGGTGCGTCCGACGATCTGCCGTTCAGTGAGATCAATGCCGCAATGGAAAATCGAAAGTTTCTTTTCCTCGATCTGAGAGAAGGCGAGATGTTCTCGCACCTCCGGCATCACCGGCTGTATCAGGATCAGGGTATTCTGCACATAAAGCTTCCTCGCCACCACCCGCTGCTGGAACATCGTGGCCAGCTGGTGCAACCTTTCCACATCGTCCTGCCACTGGCGCTGCCAGACAAAGTCAACCACCGCCAGCCGGATCAGATAAAACTTGCGTCCATGATTTTTGACAAAGTAAAGTTCCCAGGGTTCAGCTGCATCCAACCACGTTTCCAGCTGGCCGGCCGGCAATTTGTCAAAGAAATCTCCTCCTGCTTCAAACAGGTTCACGATTCGGTATTGACGCTGCGTCACCAGTTGATGGGCCAACCGCCACATCGTCTCGCGCGCGCGTTCATCCGCAGAAAATCGCTCCAAGCCTTTCCACTCCTAAAGGTTCCTTTCTTTTTATCTTACCAAAATCCGGATTTCGAAAAAACGTTTGGCAAACGGTTGGTTCCCCTTTCCTTGGATCAATTGGATACGGGTATTGGATCAATTGGATACGGGTACCGTCCCCCGGAGGTACTCATCCAAAGTCAGGTTTTGTGTCACCAGCGTCCGGGCCAATTCTTTCCCGACGTAACGAAGGTGCCAGGGTTCATACTTGTAGCCGGTCACCGCTTCTTTACCCTTGGGATAACGGATGATAAAGCCGTATTCGTGCGCGTGATCAGCCAGCCACTTGGCCTCCTTGGTGTCCGCGAAACAATCCTGCGCGGCACATCTGCCATCGCTGCCGGAGACGTCCATCGCCAGGCCGGTCTGGTGTTCGCTGTGTCCGGGCATCGCGCTGAACCGGCGCGCTTCCGCCTCTCCGCGCGTTTTGACGTAATGTTCGAAGAGCCCCTTTTGCGTGCTGTAAGAACGAAATCCCGACACGCCGGCCAGATGGATGCCGTCTTTCCTGGCCGCGGCGAACAACGCCTCGAGGGCCCGGGCCGCTTCCTTCCGCAACAGGCGCTTTTCGCTTTTCTCTTTAAAAATAAACGGCACATTGGGCTCCACCAGATCGTCCGGCCTGAAATTGTCCGGCAAACGGTAGGTCTTGTTCACCAAGACGGCCACATCCTGCGGATTGGCCACCACCTGGACGGCATCCGGGTCACGGGGCCCCGGTTCCTTTCCTTGCTCTTTCGGTTTGCTCCCCTCCCCGCTTGTTCCGTCTGACGTTTCAGGGACAGATTCACGATGGCCGGGTTGCTGAGCCTCCATTTTGTCATCCGAAGGAGACATCTCGCCCGGTTTGCCCTCGTCTTTACCCGTATCAGGCGGAGCAGAAAGGCCGGCGCAACCCACAAAAACAGCCATCATTCCGACCATCAATCCGAGCAATAGCCAGGTCAACACCAGGCGCATTCGTTTGTCATATTTGTCATCCATGATATACCTCCTAATACATAAAGGATGCGTGAAGAATCCGCGCCTCATTTTGCTGCCACAAACAACGGAAATCACCTTTCTTCATCTTAAAGGAAGCAAGCGACGGGTTTCAATGAAAAAAATCACTCCCCCTGCAATTGTCCAGGAGGAGTGACCTGCTTCTGTTGCTTTCATCCGACTCGTTTAACCCAACTCTTTGCCGACAATGGTCACGGCGCAGACCGCCTGCCAAGGGAAGCCGCCCAGGTTGTGGGTCAGACCCAGCTTGGGATTGTCAATCTGCCGCTTCCCGGCCTTGCCGTGGAACTGCAGCCACAACTCATACAGCATCCGCAGGCCGCTGGCGCCAATCGGGTGGCCAAACGATTTCAGCCCGCCGTCCGGGTTGACGGGCAATTCGCCGCCGATGTCAAACACGCCGTTCATCACGTCTTTCCAGCCTTCGCCCCGCTCGCTGAACCCCAGGTCTTCATAGATCACCAGCTCCGTCGGCGTGAAACAGTCGTGCACTTCGGCCATGCTGATCTCTTTGCGCGGATTGGTGATGCCGGCCTGTTTGTATGCATCCGTGGCGGCCGCCACGTTTTCGCGAATCGTGGTAAAATCGTAGTCCTGGTGAAAACGGCCATGGCCATAACCGGCCACCACCGACAGCGCCTTGACGTAGATCGGATCCGGCCTGTACTTTTTGGCATCCTCCGCCCGGACGATGACGGCCACCGCGGAGCCGTCCGACACCCCGGAGCAATCGAAGACGCCCAAGGGCGCCGCGATCATCGGTGAATTGATGATCTGCTCCATGGACACCTCTGTCTGGAACTGGGCTTTCGGGTTTAAAGAACCGTTGCGGTGGTTTTTCCAGGCAATCCGGGCCAGCACTTCCTTGCCTTGCTTCGGATCCAAGCCGTATTTCTTGAAATAGGCAGGCGCAAGGAAGGAGAAGGCGGCCGGAGCCGTCATGTTGGGTTCCGTGCCATCGGTGTCCGCTCCCCCGACGACCAATCCGCTGTAACCCGAATCTTTCAGCTTTTCCACGCCGACAGCGACCACCACGTCGTATGCTCCGGAAGCCACGGCATAGCACGCGTTGCGAAAAGCCTCCGAACCGGTGGCGCAGTAATTTTCGACGCGCGTCACCGGTTTGTATTCCGACTTCATGGGCACCGAAAAGGTCAGCCCCGAATTCCCGGAACTCAGGGTCCCCAGCCAGTAGGCATCCACATCATCCGGTGTGATCCCCGCATCATTCAACGCCTCATAAGTGGCCTCAAGGAGCATGTCCTCAGCGCTTTTGTCCCAGTTCTCACCGAACTTGGTACAGCCCATGCCGATGATCGCCACGCGATCGGCAATCCCCTTCGCCATTGCGCATCCCTCCTTTTTTCCGTTGTATGTCAGCGCTTCATCCGCGCTTTCCAGGCGTAGTTGTGAATGCCCTCCGCCTCATAGAGGCGCCGGAAGGTCATTTCCACCTCCATGCCGATGTCCAGCTGTGCCGGGTCGGTGTCGGTCATTTCGCAAATGATCCGGCCTCCCCCCTCAAAGTCCACGACGACGAACACAGTGGGCGGATCCGGGGAAACGGTCAGGTAATCCACCGTGTAGGTGGCAATGCGCGCCTTTTTATCTGAAAAAGGATAATCTTCCATTTGATCCTTGGCTTTGCAGTGGACACATACCCGCTGTTTCGGGTATTGCGGCGTGCCGCAGGCGGTACAGCGGCTGCCGACAAACGCCAGATTCTGTTCGTGATTCCGCCACATCGCCGGCACCGACGGACGCTGACGTTGCGGGCGCCGTCCCGCTTCCAAGGGCAGCATGTTCTTCCACTTCAGGTAGGTGGTGTAATGGGCGATCTGTTTCTTGGATGCCAAATGCCCCTTGACTCCCCGCCGCGCGGGCAACTTCCGGATCGCGTCGGTGACTTGAAAGAGCAAGGCGTCGCTGCCCTGTCCCTGGGAAACGACCAGAATCCGGTCGCCAGGCTGCGCTTCTTCCAGCGCCGCCGCAAGCATCAGGGGCACACTGGCCGCACCGGCATTGCCGACCCGATCAAACAACGGATCCTGTACCTGTTCGGGCGCAAGGCCCATCGCCTTGGCCGCCGTCGCATGGGCACGGGCGTTGGGGGCATACAGCACCACCTTGGCCAGATCCTGAGGCCTGCACCCGGCCTGGGACAGAAGGCCGCTCACGGCCGCCTTGACTTGCGGAAAAAAGCCTTCTGACAGGACAAACCGGTCCTCCCAGGAACGAATCGTCCGGTCTCCCTGGCTGCGCCACTGATCCAGGAAGTCAGCGGCGACGCTGTACGAAGCCACCAGTTCGGCAATCACATCCTGATCCCCGAGGATAAAAGCGGCCGCCGCATCCCCCAGTTCCTTTTCAAACGAGCCTTGTGCGCCGCCGAGACGGCAATCCGCCGCCGTCACCAGCACCGGCGCCCCCTGTGCCTGCACCGTCTCCAAGCCGGCCAGCATGGCGGTGGTGCCTGCCCGCAGCGAATCGGTAAAGTCTGCCGTCCGGATCTGCGCTTGGCAGTCCAAAGCGGCCGCGATGGTCGTCGACGACTGCTTTTCCACATACGGCGCCGTGGTGGTGGCAAAGTAGACCGCGGCCAGCCGGTTCGCGGGCCAGCCGGTCAACGCGTCCTGGGCAGCCGCAACCGCCATCGAAAGACTGTCCTCGTCATGATTGGCCACCGCCTTTTCTCCCTTGCCGCCCGGTTCGCCAAACGCCTCGGCAATTTTCTTGCGCTCCAGGCGATGAAAGGGAATATAAGCGCCAAAACTCACAATCCCTGCCATCCTCTTCCTCCTCTCAAGCAACCATCTCAAAACCAACAAGCATGCCGTGACGGAGCAACAAACCTTTGCAATTACATGTGCGCGCCACCGTCAACCACGAGCACATGACCCGTCACGTAGTCGGCAAAGGGGGAAATCAGCATCATGATGCCACCGGCCGCATCTTCCGGCTGTCCGGCCCGCTGCAGGGGAATCATCCGGATCATCAGGTCACGCGAAGCGGAGGGAATCCCGAGCGCGATTTTCCCGTCAATGGTCTCGCCTTTTTCTTTCGGTTGCGTCAGGCGGGTATCAATAAAGCCAAAGGCCACCGCGTTGCAGTTGATTTGGAAGCGGCCCCATTCCTTGGCGATCGTCTTGGTCAGGCCGACGACGCCCATCTTGGCCGCGGAATAGTTGGCCTGACCGGCGTTGCCAAACAGACCGGAAACCGAAGTAACATTGACAATCTTGCGACGGCGCACCGGCAGACCTTTCTCCATTTCCTCCTTGGCCTTCTCCCGCATGTACGGCGCTGCGGCACGGATCATGCGAAAGGGTGCGGTGGTATGGACGTCGATCATGGCATACCACTGCTCATCGGTCATTTTGTGAATGACGCCGTCCCAGGTGTAACCGGCATTGTTGACGAGGATGTCGATGTACCCAAATTCCTCATATGTTTTTTTCATGATCCGATCGGGAAAATCCTTGTCCGTGACGCTCCCCGGAAAAGCCAGCGCCTGGCCGCCCATGTCGCGGATCTTCTTCACCGTCTCTTCCGCAGGCCCGGCATCCAGATCATTGACGACGACCGTCGCGCCTTCTTTTGCCATCATCAGCGCGGCCGCCTGGCCCACCCCCCGGCCTGCCCCGGTAATAATCGCCACTTTGCCTTCCAAGAAACCCATTTTTTTACAACTCCTTTCAAAAACGGCTTTGTTGTGAACATGTGACCGAAATTTCGTCTGCAGGTCATATGACTGAATGCTCATTCACATCAGAAGAGAGGTGAAAGCCCTTCCAATGCGCCAAATCTATTATACTTTATTTCTTCCTTCGTTGCACGAAAAATTTAACTCGGTGAATAAATATCACTCGGCCCACTACTCTCTATCATTTAAAATGGTGTCTGTTTGCCAAAAAGGAGCGGACAATGTGAGTGGACGACCACTCGCCCCGTGACATGTAGTAAATTGGGACGCGTTTGGGAAACAGCTGACGCGTGATCTGCCGGAGATTTTTCCCCTCTGCGGCGAGCTTGTCCACCTGCTCCTCGATCCAGGCCAGATGGTCCAATTTTTGCCGCAACAACGCCTTGCCGTTGGGAACGACACCGGCATGCGCGCAAAACAGCATCTCGAAATCCAGTTCCAGGACGCGTCGCAGCGAATCCATCAAAACCGGCATCGATTCCTGTTTCATGACAATTTTCACCTTGGGCGCCATGTACAGATCGCCGCTGAAGAGCCAGCCCCGATTCGGTTCATACAGGACGATGTGGTCTTCCGCGTGCCCGGGTGTGGAAATCACCTGAAAGCGAAAGCGTTCGGTCTCAATCCACTCCCCAACCGGAGTGGCCTTGAACGGATCAGGCAGTCCCCAGAATCGTTGCCGGTACATCGGGATCTGAAACGGCTTTCCGGCTGCCTCGACGAAGGCGGGATGAACATAGACCGGCACCCGGTACCGCGCCTGCAGCTGGCCGGCCATGCCGCTGTGATCTTCGTGCAGGTGCGTGAGGGCGATCTGTTGCGGGTGCACGTGCGAGGCAAAGTGAAGAACATCATCCGCAATCGACTTGGCGCCGGTATCGACGAGCAGCCCGTCTACCGCGAAAAAGCAGATCTGCAATGCGACGCCATCGACTGCGATCCATTTCCTTCCGACCGTGACTTCCTGAAAGCGTTCCATTGTCGGCATCGTTTCTCCCCCACTGTTCAATCTAAAACCGCATCCATAGACATTATTTAATATTCCGAAAGTTTATCTCATCAGGGCAGCCACGCCCCTCTATGCCCGATAACCCCTCATCAGCATCTCAAGGATAAGTTGAGCCACCTCTTCTTTGCTGCATGTCCCTGACGGATTGTACCATTTATAGGCCCAATTGCATGCCCCAAACAAGGTTTGAACCGCAAGCGAAGGATTTTTGTCGATAAAATGTCCGGTTTTTACACCTTCGCGGTAGAGGTGTGTGAGCTGGGAATAATATTCGTCGATAAACCGCAAAGTTTTTTGAGTGATATGTGGCGGCAAGTTCTTCTGCTCTTCGAAGAAAATTCCCATTTCAATTTTGTTCTCAAGAATGAGCAGGATGTGCCGGTGCAGAAGTTCTTCAAACTTGCGGTGCGCAGGTTGCGGTTTGGCCAGAATTTCTTCGGCATATGCCCGGACTTTCTCCAGCACCTGCTGGATGATGGTATGGATAATGTCTTCTTTGCTCTTGAAGTAGTGATAGATAGCCGGCCGGGTAACCTGCAGGATTTTTGCGACTTCTTCCAAGCTGGTGTTTTTATAACCATTGGCATAAAACAGGCGTGCGGCTACCTCGACAATGGCCTGCGGACTGATGTGGCGCGCGTTCCTTCCCAAGACGATTCTTTCTCCTTATCCGTTTACTAGAAGTTTACAATGGATCGATCCTGTGCGCAACATCAGGCTGGCTCCCGCGGAAGGCCATCCCCATCCGGGACGAATGAAACCGCTAACAAAATCTTCTCATAAAAAGATTGACAATAGTCATATTATGCGGTAATTTACTTACGGGTAAGAAAATAATTGAAGGAGGAGAGCCGAAATGGGATTCGTCGGTACCGGGAAAGCCCATTGGTTGCCGGAAGAGGAGCAAGTTCCCCTCTATGATTGGACCGTCGGCAAGTTGTTGCGGGAGCAGTCCGCCAAGTATCCTGACCATGTCGCTGTCCGGTATCTTTCCAACGACCTGCTGAAGATTCCAGCGCTGCAATGGACGTACCGGGAGTACGAAGAAAAAGCCCGGCATGTGGCCAAAGGTTTGCTGGCTGCCGGTTACCGGAAGGGAGATCATGTAGCCGTTTGGGCCATCAATATCCCCGAATGGCTGCTGCTGGAAATGGGAGCGGCGAAAATCGGCGTCGTGTTGGTGACCATGAATCCTGCCTTGCGTGAAGAAGAAGCCGGTTACATTCTGCGAGCCAGTGATGCCAAAGGGGCTTTTATCTTATCAAGTTTTCGCGGGCGATCCTATGCGGAAGAACTGCGCCGGGTGATTTCCTCCGGCAAAGCGCCAAGTCTTCAGCAAATCATTGCCTTTGATGCCGCAGCAGGGTTGTTGAGTTTTGACGAACTCACGAATACGGGGCTGCAGAAGATATCGGATCAAGAATTAGACGCTCATGAATCCCAAGTGCAAGCTCATGATCTTTTCCAAATCCAATTCACCTCAGGGACCACCGGATTTCCCAAGGGGGCGATGCTTACCCATTTCAATGCGGTCAACAATGCCGCGCTCACATTTCAACGGTGGAACATCGGGGAAGGGGATCATGTGTGTTCGCCGCTTCCTTTATTTCATACAGCCGGAAGTATCTTGATGGCGCTGGGTACCCTGTCCGTGGGCGCCTCCTTCACACCCATGCCCTATTTTGACCCTTCCGATTGCATGCGGGCGTTGAAGGAACTGAAGATGACCCATTTCGGCGGGGTTCCGACCATGCTGCAGGCAACTTTCGGCCAATCGGCAGGAAAAGATGAGTCTCTTGCCTTACGCCAAGTCATGAGCGGCGGTTCGCCTGTCCCCCCCAGTCTGTTAGAGAAAATCGAGAAACAATTCGATGTAAAAACAGTTGTTCTAATGGGGATGACGGAAACCAGTCCGGTCTATACAACAACAGGACCATCTGACCCGCAGAAAAAGCGCTGGGAGACCTGCGGCCGCCCGCTGCCGCATACAGAAGTGCGGATTGTCGATCCTGTAACCCGGGAAGTGGTAAACTGTGGAGATCCTGGGGAAATCGAAGTGCGCGGGTATATGGTCATGGCAGGTTATTATAAGTTGGAAAAGGAGACGAGGGAAACATGCAGCGCGGATGGCTGGTTAAAAACGGGGGATATAGGCGTCCTGGATGAAGAAGGTTATCTTCATGTCATCGGCCGGATCAAAGACATGATCATACGCGGCGGGGAAAACATCTATCCGCAAGAAATCGAGAACTTCCTGCTCACCCATCCACTCATCGAAGAGGCCCAAGTGGTTGGCATACCCGATGACTACTACGGGGAAGTCGCCGTTGCTTTTGTAAAAGTACGCGCAGGGGAAGAACTGTCCGAAGAAGAGGTGAAGCAATTCTGCAAGGGACGGCTTAGCCATCAAAAAATCCCCGCAATCATTCGTTTTGTGGATTCCTATCCGCTCACGGCCAGCGGGAAAGTGCAGAAAAGAATCCTGCGCGAACAAATGCTGAAAGAAAAAGAAATGGAAAAGAGAGGAGAAGAAACGCAATGACCTATCACACCCTGATCTATTCCGTGGAAAACCGTGTGGCCACCATCGTCTTAAACCGGCCCGAGCAAATGAACGCCCTGACGTTTGAACTCCTGGACGAGCTGCATGATGCCGTGAAGGCAGCCGATAGAGACCCCAATGTTCACGTTCTGGTTCTGAAGGGAAATGGACGGAGTTTTTGCGCCGGTTATGATCTCGATATTTCCACGGTGGAGGAATCGGAACGGGATGAGAAGGGGCAAAAGGTCTGGGATCCGATTCAGGACTATGTGATGATTAACCGTTGCACCGATGCCATGATGAGCCTGTTCCGCTGCCGGAAACCGGTCATTGCCCAAGTGCACGGCTGGGCGGTGGGCGGTGGTGCCGATTTGGTCCTATGCGCAGATTTGATCATCGCTTCGGAGGAAGCGCAGTTCGGATATCCGCCGGCTCGTGTGTGGGGTTGTCCGACCACGCCGATGTGGGTATTGCGATTGGGCATGGAGCGGGCGAAACGATTTTTGTTCACCGGGGATTCGATCGATGCCCGCAGCGCTGCCCAAATGGGGATGATTCTGGAATGCGTGCCGTTTGAAAAGCTGGAAGAATCGGTGCAACGGTTGGCTTCCCGAATTGCCATGCTGCCCTTGAATCAACTGATCATGATGAAGCTGTTCATCAATCAAACCTATCAAAGCATGGGAATCGTGGACAATACGCAGGTCATCGGCACACTGCTCGATGGCATTGCCAGGCATACGCCTGAAGGGATTGCTTGGCGCGAAACGGCCGTGCAATATGGCATCAAACACGCGCTAAAAGAACGTGACAGCCGCTTTGGAGATTACACGCAGAGAAAGAAAAATTAAATAGCCATGTTGGGGCTGTTCAATTATTAAGGAACAGCCCCTTTATGATTAAAACTAGAATGATACACTCATCGGTACGATCTCTACACGTTCCTGATTTTAATATAAAAGATATAATAAAATTATAAATTTTACATATCCGATTCAAACATGATAAGATTGTGATAGATTGCGATCAGAATATTGACACGAATGCAATGCCAATGGGCAAAGGAGTGTGGCATCGTGATCCAAAGCATCAACAACATCGGAATCGCTGTGCGCGATCTGGCAAGGAGCATCGCTTTTTACGAAAAACTGGGTTTTCAGGTGCAGGACCGGGACGAGGAGACACCGGCCGCCAGCCTGCAGGCCGGGCATGCCTGGCTGTACATCTTTCAAACGTCGTCGCGGGAGTTGGCCGCCTCGCGGGCTCCGGAACTGGTGCAAAACCCTCCCGGCATCGACCACATCAGCTTCGACGTCCCGGATGTCGACGAGTTCTATGACCGGCTCAAGGATGAGCTGACCTTTGAAGAAGAGCCCGCCGATCAGTCCTGGGGAGCAAGAGCGGTGAGCCTGCTTGACCCGGATGGCAACCGGCTGTATTTCTTATCTCCGCTCAAAGGGGCTTAAGCCAAGATTCAAGAATCCTTCGTTCAAATACTCCGTCCGGATCCATTCTTCAAGCCCCGCCTTCTCCAACTGCTGGACAAGATATTCCAGCGGCGTTCCTTCCACGCCGTCATACCCCCGGCGCGTATAGATATGTTCGGCGTCCGGAAAGGCTTCTGCCAGCACGCCGCGAATCCGCCGCCCGGCCGCGTCGTTGTCCACAAAAATATACAACGGCGATTGGCCGATTTTTTTCTTCAGCCTCTCCAGCCGGTCGGTGCTGGGAATGCCGAAGGTACAAAAAATGGCAATCTCCGGCCGGAGAACTTTTTCCAATTGCCGTCGATCATTCTTCCCTTCAACGACAATCACGGGATTCACCGGAACCACCAACCTCTCGCCCTGTGATCTTCGGTGCCTCAGCGGCTTCTGGGCCGGCAGTCAGAAAGCCGTCGTTTTGTCCCCCTGCCGTCTCGGCAAAAACCAGACCAGCAACAGGCTCAGCACGGCGAACACCCCGACCACGAGGTATACCGTGTGTAAAGCTTGCGACATGCCTTCCGTCAAAACCTGCAGATTTTCAGGCGACATACGCTGGCGCATGCCCGGATCCAAAAGAACATTGACCGCTTCCAGATTCCCGGGAAGTTCCAGTTCCACCGCCCGTTCCTGCAAATAATGGAACAGGCGGGTGTTGAGAACGCCCCCTAACAGAGCGGCCCCCACCGTGCTGCCCAACGTCCGCATAAACATGTTGGAAGCGGTGGCCGCGCCGCGCAAGGACCAGTCCACACTGCTCTGGATGGATACGATAAAAGTAAGCGTGCAAAACCCCAGCCCGGCGCCGGTCAGGAAGGAGCCTGCCGCGGCCCATGCGGCTCCCTTGTCGCTGCCCAGCGTGATGAAAAAGGCGGCTCCCAGCAACAGAAACACACCGCCAATCAGCGAGGTGTTTCGCGCTCCCAGCCTGAACAGCAGCCGTCCGGCGATGGTGCTGGCCAGCGGCCAGCCGATGGACATCATCGACAGGGAAAAGCCGGCCACCATGGCGCTTTTGCCCATCACCCCCTGGATGTAGGCGGGAAGAAACGTGGACACCCCCATCAGCAGCATCCCGTTGATCAGGGAGGCCAAGTTGGCCACCCCGATCACCCGGTGTTTCCACAGGTAAAGGGGCATCATCGGCTCCTTCGCCCTGGCCTCCTGCCGGAGAAACGCCAGGAGGCCAAGCACAAAAATCCCCAGCAAGATCAAAGATGGCACAGACAGCCAGGGCCAGGCCACACCCCCCTGGATCATGGCCAGCATCAGCGCGCTCACCGATACCAGCATCAGCGCAGAACCCAGGTAATCAATGGACTGGCGTTTTTTCTCCACATCTTCGTGGAGAAACAGAAGAATGCCGGCAATCGAAAGCAATCCCAACGGAAGGTTGAGCCAAAATACCAACGCCCAGTCGGCATACTGGACAATCAGCCCGCCCAGCGCCGGGCCAATCACGGACGAAATGCCCCAGACGCTGGACAGATAGCCCTGGATTTGGGCGCGCTCTTCTGGCGTATAGATATCTCCGATGATGGTGGTAACGATCGGCTGAACCGCACCCGCACCCAACCCCTGGATGGCACGAAAGAGGATCAGTTGTTCCATGCTGCGCGCCAGCCCGCACAACAGGGAGCCCAGGAGAAAGAGGCCCGCGCCAGCGGCAAAAACTGGTTTTCGTCCGTACAAATCGGCCAACCTTCCGTAAATGGGAATGCTGATCGCCTGGGTCAGGAGAAAAATCGAAAAAACCCAGCTGTACAGCGGGAATCCGCCCAAATCACCGACAATGCTGGGCATGGCGGTCGCCACGATGGTTCCTTCAACCGCGGCCATGAACATGGCCATGAGCACCGCCGCCAAGACCAGCGGCCGGCGGGACGGTGTTTGATGCTCCTGCACCCTTTGGTGAGGCGCCGCTTCCCTGGGCACACCCATTCCCCCTCATGCCTCATCGGGCCCGATGATATTGCACCGGCCAGTAGTCTACCTCCACACCCAATTTTTTGGCAGCCTGAAGCGGCCAGTATGGGTTGCGCAACAGCTCCCGGCCGAGAAACACCAGATCGGCCCGCCCGTTCAGCAGGATCTCTTCCGCCTGTTCCGCCTGCGTGATCAAGCCGACCGCTGCGGTGGCAATCCCCGCCTCCCGGCGGATCCGCTCCGCATAGGGAACCTGATAACCAGGACCCATGTTGGACGGCAGTACCGGCAGGAGACCTCCGGAACTGCAATCGATCAAATCCACCCCTTCTTCTTTGGCGATACGGGCAATCTGCACATGATCCTCAATATGTAAACCGCCTTCCGCATACTCCTCGCACGACACCCGCAAAAACAGCGGCTTCTTCTCAGGCCACACCTCTCTCACCGCCCGAATCACTTCGCGCAGCAACCGCACGCGGCCTTCAAAGCTGCCGCCGTAAGCGTCTTCCCGATGATTGCTGAGCGGGGAGAGGAACTGGTTGAGCAAATACCCGTGTGCAGCGTGTATTTCAACCACATCCATCCCCACCTCCAAGGCGCGGCGTGCGCCCTCACGGAAGGCGTTCACCACCTGAGCGATCCCTTCCAATGTCAGGGCCTCCGGAACATCGTAGGAGGCATCAAACGCAATCGCGCTCGGGGCGACGATTTTGTCCCGTTTCAGCCGTCCCTTGCGGCCCGAATGGGCCAGCTGTATACCCGCTTTGGCCCCGTGCTGATGAATCAGTTGAACCAGCCTTTCCAGACCGGGCAAATGATCCTCCGACCAAATCCCCAAATCCTGATCGCTGATCCGGCCACGCGGCTCGACCGCCGTCGCCTCCAGCATCACCAGGCCAACCCCTCCCACCGCTCTGGCAGGGTAATGGACCAAGTGCCAGTCTTGCACGCGGCCTTCCTCATCTGCAGAATACATGCACATCGGCGACATCACCAGCCGGTTGCGCAGGGTGAGATCTTTGATCTGATAGGGTTGAAACAACAATGACATGCTTTTCTCTCCTTTCTCCCCGCAAGAAATGGTCCTTTTCTTCCGCAATGATGTTGATAATGATCTTGGTGAATTTCTGGCTTCTAGTTTTAGGTTAACTGTTTCGTTCTCCCACAGCAAGAACCGCTGCCGTCTGTTTCCCCTTGCCGCGTTCTTTGCTATATTGTTGCCTTGAAAGGAAGTGGGAATCATGCGCCTTTTTCTCGGGCTCTCCATCCCCTCACCCATCGTCGCCCAACTTTACCGGCGTTTGGAAGAAGTGAAGAAGGTCCTTTCGGCCCGCACCTGGGTCCGGCCTGAAAACGTTCATATCACGCTTGTCTTCCTCGGAGAAGTGCAACCGGAAACGGCAGAGGCGATCCACTCCAGGCTCCTTGAGGTGGCACTGCAGACGTCCTCCTTTTCCCTGCACCTGAAAGGCTGGGGCGCCTTTCCCGACATGAACAAGCCGAACCTGTTATGGGCCGGTGTCGATGGCGACCGGGACACCCTGGCGCAGCTGGTGCACACCCTCCACGAGCACATCCATCCGGTATATCCGTTGCGCCGTGACAAGCGGTACCTGCCGCACGTGACCCTGACCCGCCGCTTGCAGACCGGCTGGCCGCTCCCCCATCTCAACGAGGCTTACCCCCTGCAAACCGGGAAATGGACGGTCGATCGCATGCATTTGTATCTTTCCCATCTCTCGCCGCAGGGCGCAAGATATGAAATTTGGAAAACATACCCGTTTCATTCCTGATCCGTGGTCACAAAAAAGGCTGCCCGCAAGCAACCACCATTGCTTGCCGGAGCAGCCTTGTTGTTTCGGCAGGATTACTGGCCGCCGCTGGCGGCTTCGCCCTGCTCGGCAGGAGAGAGACCGCCCTCTCCGGCTGGCGAGGAGGCAGGTCCTGGGGCCGGCGTGGCTCCTTGGCCGCCTTCGCCGCCTGCCGCAGGAGCAGAACCTGGAGCCGGCTTGTTCTCCTGGCCGGCTTTTTGCTGTTGCCACTGCTGAATCCGCGCCTGAATGCTTTCCATGATCCGCCCGGCCTCAGACCACTTGCCGGCTGCCATCGCTTCCTGATAACGCTTGAACAGGTCGGCGAATTCCTGCAGCAATTCATCCGCCGTTCTCACCAGCGGCGCGCCCGGCGCCTGGCCTGGACCGGTTTCAGCCGGCGGCTTTCCTACGTTGACAAGCTCCAGGAGGCGTTCCATCGCCTGTTCAAACGTGCTTTCCATGACGATGTAATCTCCATAAGACAGGATGATCTGCTTCACTTCCGGCAACGAGGTCTCGTTGGACGATTCGATATACAACGGCTCAAGATACAGCAGGGTATCCTCAATCGGGATCACGAGCATGTTGCCGCGAATCACCCGTGAGCCTCCTTGCGACCAGAGGTTGAGCTGCTGGGAAATTTGGGCATTCTGGTTGATCCGGTTCTCAATCTGCTGCGGACCGTAAATGGTCTTTTGTTTCGGGAAGCGATAAACCAGAAGCTCGCCGTAATGCTCCCCATCATTGCGCGCCGCCATCCAGGCGATCATGTTCTGCCGCTTATTGGGCGTGAAGGGAAGCATCAGGACAAACTCCTCTTTCTCCTCATCCGGCAGTTTCATCGTGATGTAATACGGCTCCATCGGGGTATCGCTCTCATAATAATTCTCGGTCGCAAACTGCCAGAAATCTTCCCGGTTGTAAAAGACCTCGAGGTTGGTCATGTGATAGGTTTGATAAATTTTCGCCTGATAGGTAAACAGCGTCTCCGGATAACGGAAGTGCCGGCGGATATCCTCCGGAATCTCCGTCTCAAACAGGTTTGGGAAAATGGCCCGGTACACCTTGACCAGCGGTTCGTCCGGATCGATCAGGTAAAAATGCACCTCTCCGGTATAAGCGTCGATCACGGCCTTGACCGGGTTTTTGATGTAATTGATGCCGCGCGCCACAGGCTCGGAATACGGGTAGCGTCCGGAAGTGGTATAAGCATCCACAATCCAAACGAGCGTGCCGTCATCCCTAACCACGAGATACGGATCCTTGTCATAATGGAGAAACGGCGCAATGGATTGGAGACGGTCCATGATGTTCCGCTTGCGCAACAGTTGGCTGTTGGCATCAATTTGCCCGGAAATGAAGATCCTGGGCGACATTTCTTCCCAAGCGAAGATCAGGCGATTCAGCCGCGTCATCGGAATGCCCGTATTCGCTTCAAACCGGTGCGACACATTGGTTTCACCGGCAGGATAGTCAAATTCGTCCACTTTGGTATTGACCACCACGTTTTGGTAATCCTGCTCACCGAAATAAATCTGCGGACGTTTCACTTCCACTGTACCTTGCGGCGGCAGATCTTTGACCATGTATTCCGGCTGCCCTTGCGAGGTCACCTGGTTGACATGGCTCATGGCGATGCCATATCCGTGGGTATACCGCAATGTCTGGTTGGTCCAGGTTTTGGATTGGTCGGGCAGGTTTTTGATATTCAACTCGCGCGCCGCCAAAAATACTTGCTGATACTTTCCGTCCAGCCAGTACCGATCCACGTCCACATCCAGAAACTCATAATATGTCCGGAACGTCTGCAATTGGTTATACACATCCAGCAGCGGACGCGGATCGTTGATCCGGACGTTTTCGATGGTCAGCCTGTTGCGCTGGAGCATTTCTGCGGAAAGACTCAAATTTCCGGGATGTTCCGCCTCCTTCACCTGGTCAATGCCGTGCGCAACCCGCGTCATGTTCAGGTTATGCTGCAAAAAGGGCTTCTCCCGGGCAAATTCGTTCGGCGTGACGATGAAACTCTGAACGGCGACAGATGCAGCCTGGCCGGCCAGCAGGACGCCAAAATAAAGAATGGGTGCCGCAAAGAGCAGCCGGATCCGCCGTTTGTACAGGGCAGCCAGCACCAAAACGGCAGCCAGCAGGCTGACTCCCGCCATCACATAACCCATCGGGATATTGATGACGCGATCCGTGAAACTGGCGCCATACACCACACTTTGCTGCAACACGTTGACGTTGTTGGACAACAGGGTCTCATACGGCGCCAACAGGTGATGCAAGGCGAGCAGGACGCCCAGCATGATCACGCTGATGGACAGTTGAATCTGCGCCGAACGCTCCCGCAGGTACAGCTGAAACACGCTGAACGCGGCGGCCTGGATCAGCGACAGGACGACAAAGAGTCCAAGCAGCATGCCGATTAAAAAATTGAGGAAAGGCAAGGTAAAGATATAAAAAGAAATATCCTTGCCGAACAACGGATCTTGAATGCCGAACGGCACCTGGTTAAAAAAGGTGAGAAACCTTTCCCAGCCAATTCCCCGCGCAAAGCCGCTGCCGATGAGGCCAAAACCGCCGGATACCGCAAGGTTGACCCAGAAAAACCACTTTCCCCCCGTCAACACGGACGGCAATCCCTGCGTTTCAAACATGTTCAGGTAGACGCGGCGTATCCCGTACAGCGCGAAAAAGAGGGGAATGGCGAACAACAGGAAACCGAGAACGCCCAGCAGCAATTTGGTCAGAAAGATGGTGGAAAACACATCCGCAAAACCAAGGGACCCCATCCAGATGTACTCCGCGATCAAATGGATGGCCAAACCGAGAAGCACCAACAAGCCGACAACCACCCAAAACAGGATGGTCGCAGCCCTCAGCCATGGCGGCCGCGGCGGACGAGGTCGCGGATTCTGATTCTCAAAAACCTCAAAACGCAAATCATTCCCTCCCGTCAACCAAGCTCATGTGCCCTCAGTTTACCACACACGAAAACGCGCGAAAACCAAAACGAAACCGCAGGATCAAACCGCGGGACCGCTTTCCGTTACGACGAGCGCTTCCAGTCGTTTTCGCATGGCTTCGGGAAAAGGGGTGCTCTTTCGCAAGCTGGTGTCAAAAAGGACGATGATCACTTCGGCATCAGCCACCCGCTGTCCCTGTTCGTTGAGAATCTCCTGCTTCAACACCATGCTGCTGTTGCCAAGCCGGGCAAGAAAAGTCTGTACAGTCAGCCGCTCATCCATCTTCACTTCCAGGCGGTAATTGATGTGAATGCTGGCCACCACATAGTTGAGGTTCTGCTCCAGCACATCGGGGGACAACAGCCGGTTTTCACGATACCATCGCACTCTCCCCCATTCCAGGTATTCCAGATACTTGGCATTGTTCACATGCCCCAACACGTCTACATCCGTCGGACGTACCACCAGTTCCATGCGGTGTATGCCCATGATGTCCTTCCCTCCCCCTGATTTCGGTTTTCCAAGTCCCATGATCACGCTGCCACAACGGCAAAAATCTTACCATGATCTGTTAATTCTGTCAAAAGAACGTCAAAAGAACATGGATAAGCATTCCGCGATATCCAAATACGTTCGGTTGCCTGCCTTTCACGCGGGGACAAACCATGCCCTCCGTCATTGATCGCTTTCCGATTCCGCCACACGTTTCACTCGCTCCACAAATTGGATGACCGCCTTTTCGCCGGCCAGCAACAAAAACAGTTTTGCAAACCATTTCAAAGGCCGGTTGGTCACCGAATATCTAAACAGCGTCTTACTTCCATGAATTTGGTTCAATTCGTAAGCCGCTGTAATCTCAAACATGCCGGCAAGCGTAAAACCGACCTTCAGCTTTTTTTGCTTCGGGGCATCCAAATATTCCAAAGTCTCCACATCATACTCTGCGATCCGTTTTCCTTCCTTGTATTTTTGACGGTAAACACTTCCAACCCCTTCTTCCGTTATTTTGACCGGTTGATGCTCCACTACTTGGGGCATGATTTTCCGCATATTCTCCAATGAACCGTCAAACAACTTCCAAACGCGTTCAATCGGAGCGTCGATTTCCATCTCTTTCGTCCATTGTCTCAACGTTGAACACCTCGTATATCCATGGGTTTTGATTTTTTCAATCCGGCATTCGCCGCCCGCCGTCACCCGGCGTGTCAACCCATATAAAAATCTTACCGAAGACGGAATAGATCACTCATTTGAAAATCTAACCCAACATTCACCTCAAAGAGGTATACTTGGGTGGCTTGCCCTTACTGACCATGACCTTCCTCTTC
>LZRT01000100.1 GCA_002159075.1 Bacillus thermozeamaize | reverse complement strand
GTGCCTGCATCTTGCGGAAGTACTCGCGACGGCTTTGTAGAGACATTCTCACGTCACATCCCCTCAGTAAGATTTTGACGTGAGCGATCCACAATCCTTTCGGTAAGATTTTACCTGAGTGATCGCGCGGTCTTGACAAATAACGGTCGGGTATACTAAAATGTTTCCCGTGACATCACACAAAGGTGTCTCATTGTGCGGTCGTGGTGGAATTGGCAGACACGCTACTTTGAGGGGGTAGTGGTCGTTAAGACCGTGCGAGTTCAAATCTCGCCGACCGCACCAGACGTGTGCCCTTAGCTCAGCTGGATAGAGTGTCTGACTACGAATCAGAAGGTCGGGGGTTCGAATCCCTCAGGGCACACCACCTTTACAATCTCAGCGGGGTATAGCTTAGCTTGGTAGAGCGCATGCTTTGGGAGCATGAGGTCGCAGGTTCAAATCCTGCTACCCCGACCAAAACGACGATGCGGGTGTAGTTCAATGGTAGAACACTGGCCTTCCAAGCCAGATGCGTGGGTTCGATTCCCATCACCCGCTCCATTTTTTGCGTTTAAGTTTTTGAAAATTCAATACTATTGATAAACCAAGGCTGTCGATGATGGACAGCCTTTGCTTTCTTAAAGCGGTTGATCATTGATATAATGCTGTGAAAAGATAAAGCTGTGAAAAAGAGGATGGAAGAAAGAGATGGATGATGGTGAGCGACAGCAACAATCGTTCCGATGAAGCGGTCAAGCCTTCTGATGAATTCCAACTGATCCGGACTTTGCTCAGAAAGCAGCGGCCCTCATCACAAGTGGTGGTCGGAGTCGGTGATGATGCGGCCGTAGTGCGCCTGCGTCCGGGTATGGAACTGGTGGCGACCTGTGATGCCATGGTCCAAGGTCCTCACTTTACCAGACAGACCATGTCTCCGTACGACATCGGCTGGAAGGCGATGGCCGCCAACCTGAGCGATCTGGCTGCGATGGCGGCGGAGCCCCGCTTTGCCCTGGTGACGCTTGGTGTCAATGAGGAGTGGGCTGTGGATGAGTTGGTGGAATTGTATGCCGGATTGTACGATTTGGCGGAGCGATACGATGTGCAGGTGGTAGGTGGAGACACGGTTTCCTCGCCCGGAGGATTGTGCGTGTCCATGACTTTGCTTGGAGAAGTGGCGGCGGGGCATGCGTGGTTGCGATCGGCGGCAAAGGCGGGGGACCAGGTGTTTGTCACCGGGCCGTTAGGCGGTTCGGCGGCTGGACTGCATGCGCTTTTAAACCCGAGATTGGGAGAGGCGTGGGAGCAAACTGGGGATGCCGGGCGGCTTGCGGCGATCCTGCAGATGCATCAGCGCCCTCTGCCGCGGGTTGAAGCCGGCCGGGTGTTGGCTGCGTTGCCGTTTGGCGGGGCATTGAATGACGTCAGCGACGGGCTGGCCAGCGAGGCGTGGGAGATTGCGGAAGCCAGCCAGGTGGCCGTTTGGATCGAGGAAGCGGCCCTGCCCATCGCAGAGCCTGTGCGCGATTTCGCCCGGTTTTGCCAAATCGCGCCGGAAGACTGGGCGTTGTATGGCGGCGAAGATTTTCAGTTGTTGGGCACGGTTCCCGCGGATGCCTGGCCGGTGCTGGAGCAGGCGTTCAGGGAAAGGGGACTGCCGGTATACCGCTGCGGTGAGGTCCAGGCGGGGTTTGGCGTGTTTTTGAAAAGGCAAGACGGTTCAGCCGTACCGGTCGCGAAGCTGGGATACAATCACTTCACAAAAAGGGAATGAAGCGATGGTGGCTTGGAAGCTGATAGTGGAAACCTCGGATGAAATGAAGCGGCTGGCGAGATGCCTGGGAGAAGTGCTGAAGGCTGGAGATTGTGTCGCGCTGTACGGGGGGCTCGGGATCGGGAAAACCACCTTTACCCAGGGGTTGGCGCAAGGGCTTGGGATCGCGAAACCAGTCAACAGCCCGACTTTTACCTTGGTGAAGGAGTACCAGGGCCGCCTGCCGCTGTATCATATGGATTTGTACCGCCTGGAGGATCCGACGGAGGAACTGGGACTGGAGGAATATTGGGATGGAGATGGCGTTGTGGTGATCGAATGGCCTGAAATCATCCGGCAATGGCTGCCGGAAGATCGGCTGGACGTGAGCATGGCCCGGGCCCAGGGGGAGCGGCGCGTCGTTTCCATCGAGGCCACAGGTCCCAGGAGCCGCCGCCGGGTGTCGGATTGGATGGCTGCCCTCGGGCGGCGCGACACGGGGAGTGAGGAGTCATGAAAATCCTGGCCATGGATACTTCGACATTGGTGATGGGCGTGGCCATTCTGGATGAGACCCATCTGCTGGGTGAAGTGATCACCAATCAGAAGAAAAATCACTCCGTTCGCCTGATGCCCACCGTGGATTCCCTGTTGCGCAGTCTCGGGGTCGGCCCCGGGGATCTGCAAATGATAGCGGTGGCGATGGGACCGGGTTCCTATACAGGGGTGCGGATTGGGGTGACGTCGGCGAAGATGATGGCCTGGGCGCTGAAGATACCGCTTGTCGGCGTCTCCACCCTGATGGGGATGGCGGCCAGTCTGGGTCCGGTTGACGGGTGGATTTGTCCGCTCATTGATGCCCGGCGGGGACGCGTTTATACCGGTTTGTACCGCCGGGAAGGCGGAAGGCTGCGTTTGGTCCAAAAAGAAATGGTGGTCCCGTGGAAAGAGTGGGTATCCAGGGTATTGGACCCCCTGGATGGTCCCGTCTGGCTGACGGGAGATGATCTGCTGTTGCATCAGGAATGGGCGCAATCCCAGCTCGGCAGCCGTCTGTGCCTGCCCGATCCGGAGCAACGCCTGCCCCGGCCTTCTGTGATCGGCCGCCTGGCCCTGGAATGGATGGGCCGGGCCGATGAGACAGGCGTTCGGGAGAGATGGGGACATCAGGGGATCGTGGTGGCGGCAGGTGAAAGCATCCACCGTTTTGTGCCGCAGTATTTGCAAAAGACAGAGGCGGAACAAAACCTTCTGCAAAAAGCTGAAAAGCTGGGGGCGGGCAGGGATGAATGAACGCGTTCAGGTACGTCCGATGCGCCTGGAGGATATTGATGATGTTTGGGAGGTGGAGCGGGCCGCCTTTCCCAATCCCTGGTCGAAGCAGGCTTATTACAATGAACTGGTGCTGAATAAGTCGGCCCATTACCTGGTGCTTTTGGTCGAAGGGAAAATTCGCGGCTATGGCGGCATGTGGGTGTTGATCGACGAGGCCCATATCACCAATGTGGCGATCCATCCGGAGGTTCAAGGCCGGCGCCTGGGATGGCTGCTGATGGGAACCCTGATGGTCTGGGCCAGGTCCCTGGGGGCGGAGCGGATGACGCTGGAAGTCCGCGTGTCCAACGTCAGGGCGCAAAATCTGTACAACAAGCTGGGGTTTGTCGTCACCGGCGTGAGGCCCCAGTACTACACGGACAATCTGGAGGATGCCCTGATCATGTGGGCGACATTGGATGAAGGAAGGTTGTCGTCGTTGTTCCAGCATGAATGGAAGGACATGGAATGAGCCGTAACGGCGTGAAGAGGAGGGCGGCTATGGGGCGTGGCGAACGGCAAGCGACGCTCATCCTGGGAATCGAAACCAGTTGTGATGAGACGGCGGCTGCGGTGGTGGCAGACGGGCAGCGGATCTGTTCCAATGTGATCGCCTCGCAGATGGACCTTCACCAGCCGTTTGGCGGTGTCGTGCCGGAGGTGGCCTCGCGTCATCACGTGGAGCGGGTGACCTGGGTGATTGAGGAGGCGCTGCGCCGGGCGGAAGTGGAGAAGAAAGACTTGGCAGCCGTGGCGGTCACCTATGGGCCGGGCTTGGTCGGCGCCTTGCTGGTGGGTGTGGCGGCGGCGAAGGCGTTGGCGCTGGCATGGGGGATACCGTTGCTGGCGGTGAACCATATCGCCGGGCATATCTATGCCAACCGGCTGGTCAGCGAGATGCGGTTTCCCCTGCTGGCGTTGGTGGTCTCTGGCGGACATACGGAACTGATCCTGATGCGGGAGCATGGGAAGTATGAACTGGTCGGCCAGACAAGGGATGATGCGGCGGGAGAGGCGTATGACAAGGTGGCCCGCTCATTGGGTTTGCCCTATCCGGGAGGGCCGCAACTGGACGCCTTGGCCCAGCGGGGGGAACCCAGCATTCCGCTGCCCCGGGCATGGCTGGAGCCGGAATCCTACGATTTCAGCTTCAGCGGCTTGAAATCGGCGGTCCTGCAGGTCATTGCGCGTGCAGAGGAGCGGGGCGAGACGTTGCCGCTTGCTGATCTGGCGGCCAGTTTTCAGGCGGCGGTGGTTGAGGTGCTCGTGGAAAAGACGGTGCGGGCCGCCAAGGAATTGCAGGTCCGTCAGGTGATCCTGGCCGGAGGGGTTGCGGCCAACCGGGGATTGCGCCAGGCATTGCGGAAACGCATGGAGGAGACGGGCATCCCTTTGGCGATCCCGCCGCTTTCGCTGTGCACGGACAACGCAGCGATGATCGCGGCAGCTGGGCACATTTTATATGAACGCGGGGAATTTGCGGGAATGGATCTGAACGCAGTGGCCGGGCTGGATTTGTGAGGTTGTTTCTCCTTGGAGAAACAACCTTTTTTTGCCTTGTGGACAAGCGGTGTTCGTATGGATAACTTGCGGGCCGCCGTTTGTGGAACCTGTGAATAAACCGCGAAAAATGTTGAATCACGGCTGTTTTTTCTGTGGATAACTTTGTGGGTATTGTGGATAATCCTGTGGAACGATGCATCCGATCATGTGTTTTGCGAACATCGGACATAGCGCGCCGGATACCGGAAACACTACCGGTAATGAGGAGGAGAAAAGATGCAGCCGTTTCCGGGAAAAGCGCGCGATTGTTTTCGCTGGGTACGTCGCCTTGGGCTCACAGTTTTGTTTCTCGGTTTGATGTTTTCCGGGGCCATCTGGGCGAAACAGGAGACGCCTGTGGAAGGGAAGGTGCCGGATGAAGGAAAGGTGCAGGATGGAGGGAGGATGCCGGGAAATCGCCGGGTGATCCTGGTCTTGATGAACGGCCTGTCGTTTGGCGATCTCTTGGCGCACCCCGCCTGGCGGGAGCTGGCCGGTGAGAGCTGGCTGGGCGCGATGACGTTGAAAACCGCGCGGACTCATAAGGATGTTCACGCCTATGTGACACTGGGCGCAGGCGCCTATGCGGCGGGGGTGAAAGAGGCACATGGATATGATGCACAGGAGCAGGTGCCGCCGGAGGGGGTACGGGCGTCCAAATGGTATGCGCAGCTGACCGGACGATGGCAGACCAGCGGTGTACTGGTTCCGGCCATTGCCCGGCTGGTGAGCGAAAATCAGGCGATGAAGCAATATGTGGCGGTACCGGGTGCGCTCGGACAATTGATCCGGGAATCGGGGGGATGGACGGCTGTTTTCGGCAACAGTGATCGTGGGCCTGCGGTGAAACGGCTGGCTCCCCTTCTCACAATGGACGAAGCGGGCTGGACGCCGCTCGGTGAAGTCGGAAGGAGAATGGTGCGGGAAGCACCGGAGCGGCCGTTTGGCATGGCCACTGATTATGATGCGATGATGCAGGCGTTTCGAACATTGCCGTTTGCTGTCCGGCTGGTGGTCTTTGAACTGGGGGATTTGGATCGGCTATCCGCGCTGGTGGGGCAGATGGACAGCCGGCATGCGGTGTATGTCCGAACCGTCATCTTGAACGAAATGGCCCGGTTTGTCCAGGGTGTGCGACGCGAAAAGCGCGACGAGGACACGTTGCTGGTGGTCTCGCCGATGGTGGACGAATCCTCCTATCAGGCGGGGATGTGGCTTGCGCCGGTGCTGTGGTTGGAGGGGAAAACAAAAGGAGGGACGGGAAGGCAACCCGGTGGCTTGTTGCGTTCTGAGAGCACGAGGCGGGATGGGGTGGTGACCAATCTTGACGTGACAGCAACCGTGTTACAGCAATTGGGCATCCCCATACCGCTGTGGATGAGCGGTTGCGCTCTGCAGAAGGCGGGAACAGCATCGGAACAGGATGCGTTCTGGCGGGAGCTGGGGCAAATGCACTGGGCACACCAGATGCGGCCGCGTGTATTGCGGCCGTATGTTGTCCAGCAAATGGCCATCTTCATCCTGGCCGGCCTGGTGGGTTTGTTCCATTTTCAGAAATGGTATGCCCGGGTGCGCATCCTCGCTTTTGCCACGCTTTTTGCACCGCTTGCGTTTTTCGTTTTGTCTGACTGGCTGGCGGCGGGCTGGCAAGCGCTGCTCTTTCTCTGGGGGGTCACCTTGCTTGCGGCCTGGTTGATCGATCGTTGGTTTCCGCCGCCTGTCGGGCTGCTGTTGGCAGCCGGTTGCGGGTGGCTTCCGGTGGCCTTGGACCTGTTGCGCGGCGGCGTTTGGCTGAGGGAATCGCTGCTGAGCTATGATCCGATGCTGGCAGCGAGGTTTTATGGGATTGGCAATGAGTACATGGGCATTTTAGTCGGCTCTGTCATTTTGACCGTGGCTTTGGTCTGGGATCTGCTGCATGCCTCAGGAAGGACGTGGCGAAACCGGCTGTTGCTGGCGGGGACGGCATGTTTCATGTTGGGCTGGGTGATTGTCCTGTCCGATCCGGGAACCGGCGCGAATGCGGGGGGCGCCTTGGCGGCCGGTGTGGGATTTACGGGCGCCTGGATATTTCTTCGTCAGCCAAACGCTTCGATCCGGCGGATATTGTTGCTCCTGGCGGTTGGTTTTTTCTTTGCGTTCCTTCTCCTGCTGGGGATCAATACATTCGGAACAGGTGTGCAGGATTCGCATGTCGGCATGGCGCTGGAAGTTTCAAATGAGGGAGAGTGGGAGGCGATACGGGCGTTGATTGTTCGGAAACTGGAGACGAATTGGCGCTTGATCCGATACTCGATTTGGACCAAGGTGTTCGCCACGTCACTGCTGGTCAGTTTGTTGGTGCAATTGCGGCCAAGGATGGGCGGAAAAGGCCGGTTGCAACGGTTTTCTCCACAACTGGCAGCTGGTTTTCGCGGAATTCTGGTGGGAAGCGTGGCTGCGCTGTTTTTCAATGATTCGGGCATTGTGGCTGCCGCGACTGCGATCGTCTATCTTGTGGTTCCGATGATCGTGCTTTCGCTGGCGTCTGCTGACATACGTCTGGAAAACGCCAGCGTGCAGACGGATGCGAGGGGGGCGTAGATTTTGCTGTTTTTCTTGCATCGGGTTGGGACCTTGGTATAGATTGGTCATATGAAGCAAAGGAGAGAAACAGGTTTGAAAAGCCGATTGCGCCGGGAATGGCTGCATGCCCGGGATCAGATCCCTGAGGAAACCAGGCAGGCAGCCTCCAGGCAGATTGCCAGCCGGTTATGCCGTTCTGTTTGGTATGATTGGGCGGAATGTGTACTCACCTATCTCTCCTTTCGGAGTGAAGTGGATACGCGACCTTTGATTGAACAGGTGTGGCAGGACGGCAAAAAGGTGCTGGCGCCGAAGGTGGATCGAAGCAGGGAAACGATGGAATTTTACGAGATTCACCAGTGGGAGGATCTGGCAACTGGTCCGTGGGGCATTCCCGAACCATGCGGGAACACCATGCCTTATGCGGACGCAGGCTGCCGTTGCCGCGCCCTGTTGCTCGTGCCGGGAGTGGCTTTTGATCGGCGTGGTTTCAGGATCGGGTATGGCGGCGGTTACTATGATCGGTTTTTGATGCAATCCAGTTTGATGCGATCAAAAAAGCGGCTGATTTCTGTCGGTCTTTCGTTTGAATGCCAGATGGTTCCGGAGATCCCCGTGGAGAAGCACGATCTTCCCGTGGATGGCGTGCTGACCGAAGCGGGATGGAAAAAGTTGCCGCCCATGCCGGAAACTCCGTCAAAATGACCAACTGGCATCATCACTAGAATAAAGAAAAGGAAGAGGAGGAGGGGGCTTGAGGGGAATCGTGTTGTCCGACACACACCTGCCGAAACGGGGGCGGTGGTTGCCGCCTCGATTGGTTCAGGAAATTGAGCGGGCGGATGTCGTCCTGCATGCTGGGGATTTCATGACGGAAGAGGTGGTTGAGGATTTACTGGTGTTGAATCGCAATCTGGTCGCCGTGGTGGGGAACAACGACGACGAGCATATCCGCAGGCGGTTCAGGCGGAAGGAGAAAATCAAGCTCGGAGGGTACACGATTGGCTTGGTGCACGGCGACGGGGGCGCGCGCGAACAAACAGCCAAGCGGGCTTACGAGGCATTTCATGGAGAAAGGCTGGACGTCATCATTTTTGGCCACTCCCACTTGCCCTATCAGAATGTCTATCAGGGACTGATTCTCTTTAATCCTGGCTCCCCCACTGACAAAAGAAGAAGCCCGAGCTATTCGTATGGCATCATCGAAATAGGGGGAACGCTGGAGCTTTCGCATGTGTTTTATGGAGAAGACGCCTTTGCGGAGCGATGAAGGCCCCTAATCGTCCCGCCCCGCTTGTGCAAGCGGGGCGGGATAGGCGTCGTTTCATTCATCCTGATGCTTGATTTCGTCTTTGATTTCCGCGCGGTAGCCTTCGATGGCCGTTATCCGGCGCTCATTTTTTTCTTCCATTTGCCTTGCCTCTTCGGGATCCATTTCATCTCCATGGGCTTTCAGGTAATCACGGGCCTCATGAATGTTTGCCATGGTGTTTTCGATCATTTCCTGCAGCTTTTCAACGTTGTCAGAGCGATCGTCAGGTTTTGGTTTAAACGGATTTGACATCTGTGCAGACTCTCCTTTCGTCTGGCAGGCAATGAGCGATTCTCCGATTAGCTTGCCTCGTGAGATGATTTCTATCCCATCGAGTTGATATCAAAAGATATTCGTCGGTAACAGGCATACTTCTGAGTGAAATGGCCCTGTATGCCAAAATAAGTTGCATTCATCAAGACAACAGGCATTGATCTGAATGCTGCCACATGATATATTACATTTTGCTGTTCGCCATTCATGACAGCAAGACAGACAAAAAAATCATTCAAGGCATGAAAACATGCTTGACAAATGAAATTGGGCATGTTACCATGAGAAATGTCGCGCTCACGAAGGAAGCCAGTGAGCGGCGGACGACAGAAGGATAAACGAACAGCAGCAACAAAGCGATGTTCCTTGAAAACTGCACAATGAAGCGAACCTGATGAGTCAGAGTTGAACTTTTTTCATGGAGAGTTTGATCCTGGCTCAGGACGAACGCTGGCGGCGCGCCTAATACATGCAAGTCGAGCGGGGAGGCAAGGGGAAGCCTTCGGGCGGAAGCTTGCATCCT
>LZRT01000099.1 GCA_002159075.1 Bacillus thermozeamaize | reverse complement strand
CCTGTAGGATGTACTGCCAATATTATACCATATTAACGCGGTGAATGGATAAAGAAACATACGAATAAAAAAGACTGCCGACAAGGGGTTTGTCGACAGTCTGGGGAGAGGGAGTCCCCTCCCTCTCCTCTTTTTTCGAAAGAAGGGATGACATGTTTGCCGATCGCATTGTTGGTGTAATCCTGATTCTCATTTCGGCCGGTCTGCTCTATTCGCTCAAAGGGGCGACCTTCGAAGCATCTATTTTTCCCTCCTTTTTTCTGGTTTTATTGATCGTTTTGAGCAGCTTATTGGTGATCAAGCCGTCGGGAAGCAAATTGACATTTGACAACATCAAGGGGTTGCTCATCCAGTTCGCCTTGATCCTTCTGTATTTGTTTGCCCTGCCCCGCATCGGTTTTATCATTTCCACGCTGTTTTACCTGTTCATCGCTATCTATCTGTCGGGTTATCGCAAGTGGATCCACAACATCGTGACGACTTCCTGCCTGACAATATTGCTGTATTTCATCTTTGCCCGCTATCTTCATGTCAACTTGCCATAAGCGTCTCTTGGAGGTTGAACTCCTTTGGAAGCGTCTACAATTTCGCTGATCCTGGACGGATTGCTTAACAGCCTGACCCTTTACAATATCCTGATGATGCTGATCGGGCTCGCCCTGGGCGTTTTCTTCGGAGCGCTCCCCGGATTATCCGCCACAACGGGAATGGCGCTCCTGCTTCCGATTACGTTCGGACTTCCCCTGGAAGGCTCGCTGCTCATGCTGGGAGCGGTCTATGCCGGTGCTCTCTACGGAGGGAATATTTCAGCGATTCTCTTGGGCATTCCGGGAACGGCCGCCGCCCTGCCCACAACCTTCGACGGCTTCCCCATGACAAGACAGGGAAGATCGAAAGAAGCTTTGCTTTACGGTTTGTACGCGTCGGCGTTCGGGGGTCTAGTAAGCGCTTTCATTCTGCTATTCCTGACCCCAGTGATCGGCAAGTTCGCCTTAAAATTCGGAGCGCCGGAAATTTTGGCCTTGGCGCTGTGGGGGTTATCCACCGTATCCGGCGTCACCGGTAAGAACGTACTGAAAGGACTCATCGTGGCGGTGATCGGACTGATCGTGAGCTCCATTGGCACTTCTCCGGTGGGCGGGTACAACCGCTTCGTTTTCGGCGTTCCCCATTTGCTCGCCGGCCTTGGCCTTGTGCCGCTTGTGCTGGGCACGATGGCCTTGCCGCGGGTGTTCGAAGTGTTCGACCAGATGAAAAAGCAGGATGAGTACTTCCTCAAATCCAACGTACGAAAATGGTTCCTGAAGCCAGTCGAGCTGATCCAGTACTGGGTGACCTTCGTCAAATCGGCCATTATCGGTGCCATTATTGGGATCGCGCCGGCGGCGGGGCCTTCCATCGCATCTATCATGAGCTACAATGAAAGCAAACGCTCTTCCAAAAATCCCGAATCCTACGGAAAGGGCAATCCGGAAGGCGTCGTTGCCAGTGAAACGGCGAACAGTGCGTCGGTTGGCGGGGATCTGGTCCTGACCCTGTCGGTCGGAGTCCCGGGCAGCGCCGCGTGCGCCGTCATGCTGGGCGCTCTGATCATGAAAGGCATCCAGCCCGGCCCGCTGCTGTTGAAAAACTCTCCCGTAAGCGCCTATACCTTCTTCATGGGATTTATCATCGTGAACCTGCTCATTTTTCTTGTCGGGCATTTATATGTACAGATGGGCTCCTACATTCTGAAAACGCCGCTTGGCGTGCTGGGCCCGGCCATTTCCGTCATTTGCTCCATCGGAGCCTATACGGACACCAATGACCTGTTTGGTGTCCAGGTGATGATTATTGCCGGGGTTATTGCCTATCTGCTCATCAAGCTCGATTTCCCGATCGCCCCGTTTCTATTGGCGATCATATTGGGTCCGCTGATTGAAGCGAACTTTTGGACCGCCTATTACATGACGGGGGGCGACCTGTGGTCTTTCTTCAAACGGCCAGTATTCGATGCGATTCTTATCCTGTCCGTTCTCACGTTCGCACTCCCTGTCCTGCTTCAAAAAAGAAAACGTGCCAGTGGCTGACGTGGGCGCATTTGCACGGACTGAACGCTCCTCTCAATCCATTGAGGGGAGTTTTTCTGTATGCCTTTGTTTGAGCTGGGAAAGCCCATCACAAAGGAAGCGGCCAAGTTCCAGGCGAGCCGGGCGGCCGTATGGTTCCTTCTTTAATGAAAAATCGGAGCATATTGCCATCAACGCGCTTCGAAACGGCGGGGACAACCCGAAAAATCACGACGCTTACGGTTGACCTTCACATTAATGTGAACGTTTATCATGGGGATCGTGGAAAACCTTTTTCGGAAAGGAGAATAGCCATGATCTCCGTGATCGGCCTTGGCAACATGGGCGAGGCGCTGGCCCGCGCATTCCTGCGCAAAGGCTATCGTGTGACCGTCTGGAACCGGACCGCCGCGAAAGCGGACCGCCTGGCCGCCGAAGGCGCGAGACGCGCGGAATCCGTCGCGGAAGCGGCGGAAGCCGGCCGTTTCGTCGTGGTCTGCGTCACGACATACGAGATTGCACACCGGTTGCTGGAACCGGCACAAGCGCCCTGAAGGACAAAGTGTTGGTGAATCTGACCAGTGGAACGCCGTGAGAAGCGCGCCGCACGGCGGAGTGGGCGTCGGCGCACGGCATTCCGTATCTGGACGGTGCCATCATGGCCGTCCCGTCCATGATTGGCGGAGCGGAAACCCTGATCTTCTATGGCGGCTCCAGGGAAGCCTTTGAACGATCCCGGCCGATACTCAGCGTTCTCGGCGGGAATGCCGTGTATCTCGGGGAAGACCCGGGAGTTCCCCTGGTCTACGATCTGGCGCTGCTCACCATGCTGTACGGGGCTTGGTACGGCTATTTCCACGCGCTGGCCATGCTGCGGACGGCCGGCGTTTCCGCCGCCGCCTTTTTGCCCTATGCCGAAACCTGGCTGCGGCACGTGATCGCCCCCGCCCTGACCGATCCGCGGGAAGCCGCGGCGCTCGATGCGGGAAACTTTGCCACGGACGAATCCAATCTGACCGTCAACTGCCACGCGCTGAACCACATCGTAAACGCAAGCACGGAAGCGGGCATCCCGGCCGACTGGCTGATCCCGATCCGGCGGATCGCGGCGCAAAAAGTGGCGGAAGGCTACGGTCAAGACGCGTTCACGCGGGTATTCGAGGCCATCGCGCCGCTACCTTTTGGCCAGGGTTAGGGCGATTTGCCTTTCGAGGCGCCGCTTCAGTTCCCTCAGCGCTTCGATCTGCCGGTTGACGGCGTCCAGTTTGCTCTCGTAAAGGGCGAGCATTTCCTCGCAAAAGGCGTAATCGTCGGGCGCGGCCACTTCCTCGTCGAACAGCATCCGGATCTCATCCGTGGTCAGCCCGAGCTTCAGGTAGAGCCGAATCGCCCTGACCCGGTCGACGGCGGATTCGTCGAATTCCCGGTAATTGTTTTCGCGGCGACAGGCCGCAAGCAGCCCCTTTTCCTCGTAATGGCGGATGGCCCTGGGGCTGACACCCGTCAGACGCGACAATTCGCTGATTTTCATGGGCACGTCCTCCCGGAAGATGATCGATCATCCCCCGCAAGGAACGGCTCCCCTCCTTCCTGACCGAGGGGAGCCTTCCTCTTTACAGGGGCCCCGTTTCAAGCGGTGCCCGACCGGGTATTCGCCGCATGGTTGATCCAGTGTTCGAGGTTCCCGATCGCTTCCTCCACGTCTCCGATGTCCAGCCAGGCGGGCTGGCGATCGCCCGGGATCTGCATCCGGAATTTTCTCCCGTTCAGCTTCACCCGTCCCAGCTGCTTTCCGCCGAGGGCGAAATGGATGGTCCGGTCGGAAAGCACGCTGAAGACGAGTTCGCCGGGGATTTCCCGTTCGCGGAGCTTCTCCCTGAGCTCGGAGACGAAACGCTTTTCGTGGTCGTTGAAGGTCTGAAGCAGCTGATCCTGCCTGATCCGCTGTTGTTCGCGCAATTTCTCCCTGAGATTCAGGCACCGCTTGAGGACTTCCAGAATCACGTCGCAATCGGTGACCGCCCGGTTTGCCGCCGTGGTGATGCCCAGGTGGCTCTTGACGGCTTCAAGCGAGAGTTCCGGCAGATTTCTGGGCAGGGTTTCCCGGACCAGATCCTGCACGTCGTAATACGTCACGGCGGGAATTTCCAGACCGTTTTCCGCGAGCGCCACATGAAGAAACTTCAAATCGGATTCCACGCCAAAGCCGACCACCATGGGCACGTCGTGGATGCGAGCGTGAATCTCGTGGATGACGTCGTCGATTTTGGGCTGGCTTTTGCTGAAACGGTCGACGACCCTGCCGTTGACCACCCGGAGGATGCCGACCTCGAGGAGCCTGCCATACAGGTGGTGCGACCCGGTCTTCTCGATATCCATGATGACAAACTGCTTGGGCAGCTTGTCCAGGTCATCAATTCTGGAGTATTTGAGGATGCCGTATTTTTGGCGCTGCCGGCGCTGCGGACGGGATTCGTCCGTATTGGTTTCGGGTTTCGGTTTTTCCCGCAAGCGTTGAAGCTGGAAAATCGCCACAGCCGCAACGACGGCGAGGATGACCACCAATGCGACAAGAATGGCCGTCAAAGCTCCCACGTGCCGCATCACCCCAAAAGTTCCATCAATGTTCCGCGCGGGAACGTTTGCCAATCTCCCAGGCCGCAAGCCATGGTTCCATTTTATCCCAAGCTTGCCCTCGTTGGGAAGGGTTGGGAGAAGCGATGATACGGGACGGCAAGCTGAAAAAAGGATGACCCGCGGGCAGCCTCTCGAAAGCGGCATCGGGCGGCCAAAACATCCGGAACCCCCGTAAACCGAAAAAAATACGCCGGAGGATAACCACTCCGGCGTCTTGATTGGGTTCGATTCAAGCCCGGCCTCAGCCGATCCGGAATTGATTGACGAGCAGCCGCAACTCTTCCGCCAGTCTGGCCATTTCGCGGGCGGAAGTGGAGATTTCCTCGGCGGAAGCCAGCTGTTCCTCCATGGCGGCGGACACCTGCTGGGTCTGGGCGGCGGTATCCATCGAAATGTTGCCCACCTCCCGGATGTTTGCCGCAACCTGCTCGATCGCCGCGCTCATTTGCTCGGTGGCCGACGCCACTTCCTGGATGCGCAGGGTCACTTCGCTTACGGATTGGTGAATGTCGCCAAAGCTTTGCTCCACCGAATGGATGGCTTCTATCCCCCTGGACGATTGCGCAACCGCTTCTTCCATGGCCAGCACGGTCTGTTCGGTTTCGCCCAGAATGTCGTCGATCAGCGCTTTGATTTGGTCGGACGATTCTCTGGTCTGATCCGCCAGTTTGCGCACTTCCTGGGCCACCACCGCGAATCCGCGCCCGTGTTCGCCGGCCCTTGCCGCTTCGATGGAAGCGTTCAGGGCCAGCAGATTCGTCTGGTTGGCGATCTGCGTGATCACATTGACGATCTGGCGGATTTCCTGCGAACGTTCGCCCAGATGCCGGATCTTTCCGGACAACAGCTGAATGTTTTCGCCCACCGCGTTGATTTCGGAAATCGAAGCGTAGACCGTCTGCGCGCCGGCGTCCGCCTTGCCGGCGGCCTCGTTGGCCAAAGCCGTCGCGTCCTGCGCATTTCCGCTGATGTTGCGGATCCCGTCCGAGATTTCCCGGATCTGGGCCGCGCTGCTTGCGATGTGGCGGGACTGTTCCTCCGTGCCGGCCGTCACCTTCTGGACCGCCTCCGCCACCTGCCGGCTGACTTCCGCCGACTGGCCGGACACCGTCCGGAACTCTTCCGCGGTTGTCGCCACTTTTTCCGATGTCACGCCGATCCGCTGCACCATTTCCTTCAGACGGGCAACCATGACGTTGAAGGCGCCCGCCAGCTCGCCGAGTTCATCGCGGGATTTGAGCACGACCTCCCGGGCGGTCAAATCCCCGTCCGCGATCCTGCGGGCGCTTCCGGCGATGCGCTTGATCGGATTGACCAGGTACCGGATGATGAAAAACGCCGCCACGCCGGAAACCAGCATGCCCGCGAAAATGACGCCGCCGATGTTGAGCCTTAAGGTGTTCACTTTCCCCATGTACTGCTCCACCGGCATGTACGTCAATATGTAGAATTCGTACCTGTCGTGCTTAAGGTAGGAGGCAATATATTCCGTGCCGTCCAGCTTGAATTTCCCGCCGCCCGAACCCGCGGCCCGCATTTCCCCGAAGAAGCCCTGGAGTCCTTCCTGTTCGCCGAAATTCAGGTTCAGCGCCCAATCGGCTTTGTCCGCCGCGATCACCAGCCCCTGCGCGTCCAGAATCAGGGTTCCCATGAGCTGGCCTTCGCTGCTCTTGACCAGGTTTTCCGTGAGCCTGTTGACATCGACCGGGACGACGTGGGTGGACAGAATCCGGTTCGTTCCGCCGTCCAGCACCGAATTGATGATCGGGATGGCCGGTCTTCCCGTGACGGGCGAATACATGTAAGGTCCGGTAGCCAGCCCCGGATTCTCCAGCTGCCGGTAATAGTACGCCTCGCGTTCCCGGTCCATCGCAATGCCCACGGATGCGCCTCCGATGCCGTCGGCAAACACCTTGTCATCATAGGTGAAAAAGATGTTTTCATACAGTCCGTCGGCCTTCCGGAACCGATCCTCCAGCATTTGCGTGAGCTGCCGCGCCTTCTCCGGATCCGCCTGTCCGGTCCTGTTCAGTTCGCGGAAAAATTCCACGGTAAATGGGTCGTTGACCCATACATCCAAAAGGGAGAACTGGGATTCGAACACGAGATCGACTTCGTATTTTTTCTCCATCGCCAGACGGGAAAGCGAATTGCCGGATTCCGTCTCCAGCGCGTCCGCGGCGGTATTGGACGCGTAAAACAGGTTGACGAGACTCGGGGCGAGCACAAAAAAAAGAACGGGGACGATGAATTTGGCAAACAATGTGGTTTTGAATCCGGATTTCCTCACCTGATTCTCTCCTTGTATTTATTGTGACGTTCTGAACCCCGAATAACCAAAATTTCTTATATAAAAAACTTAAAAAACTTAGTAAATCTGAAATTTTCCAATATCCTTTATCCACCATCCCGAACGCCAAGTCAAGGCGATTTCCCGGATGAAATTGAAAGGATTGGTGTTTGACCAATTTGTTGCCTTGAATGCGCCGGCAACCAAAGCCCATGCATCCGGCGCGGCGGCGGACAAATTGTAGCCGTTTGGGGTTGCGATCGCAACCGGCCTGCCGCGGCGCAAAGGCGAACAGGCGGTTGCGAAACCGATCCCCTCGCCACAGGGGTTTTTATCATCGGGATTTCAAATCGAGAGGTTTTTCCCGGGGATCACCTATAATATTTACATGGGCGCGGCAGCCCGAATTTTTGACAAGCGGGGGATAAGAGTGAAAGTCGACGCTCTGGATCATCTGGTATTGACGGTTGCCGACATGGAAAGAACAATCCGGTTTTATACGGACATTTTGGGCATGGAAGCAATCACGTTCGGGAACGACCGCAAAGCGCTGGCCTTCGGTGACCAAAAAATCAACCTGCATCCGTACGGAAACGAATTTGAGCCCAAGGCCCAAAAACCGTGCCCCGGATCGGCGGATCTGTGCTTTGTCAGCACGACGCCCGTGCGGGAATGGCAGACGTTTCTGGCGTCGAAAGGCGTCCCGGTTGTGGAAGGGCCCGTCAAGCGAACGGGAGCGAGAGGACCGATCCTATCCATCTACATCCGGGATCCGGACGGCAATTTGATCGAGATCTCCAATTACGAGAAGCCGGCCGGACAAAGCCGTCCGGATCGGGCGTAAAGAGACGGGATTTGACCGGCGCCGAACGGATGCGAACCCGCCGAACTTCGGGCCATCGGGACGTCTCCCGGGGCGGATCAGGAAACGGTCCTCCCGGGGTGTAAAAGCCCCCGCGGCTAAAGGTCCAGGAGGGAATTTCCAAAACAGGCGCGAAAACTGAAATCCAAAAGTTCCGTCAGCTCGATCCACTGAATTTGCAGCACGGCGGACAACCCTTCTTCGCCCAATCGCCCCCCGGCCTGGGCGGCGACGATGTCGATCCACAGGAACGGGTCCCACGAATCCCGCGAAGCCAGCTGCGCCAACGCTTGCGCCGCCGCGGTTCCCGCAGGGGGCATGGCGCCCGGACCGGCCAGATATTCCTTCGTCCGCTGCGCCAGACGCTCGAACACCGGGTGGCGTCCCGTTCTCCGGAACCAGTACCTGGAATTGTCGTAGTCCGGTTCCATCCGGTGCATGATGCCGTGCCAATAGCTCCCCGTGGCATCGGGGACGCCCTGGGCGAGGATATGGGATTTGTCCAGGCTTCCGTTGCACAGATAGAGGCCGCTGAGCAGCGCCTGCCATGCCGTTCCCGCGCCTCTGTCCGCCGCAAGGTCCTTGCGGAGCTCATCCAGTTCCCGTTCGAAACCGGGGTCGATGATCCCGTCCGGAACCAGTCCCGGCTTGACCCCGCGATTCAGCGCCGACACGGCGGCGTTCATCCAACGCGTTTTCATCCCGTCACCTTCCCGGAAAACCAGCTGTTTTACATATACAGTTTACAACAATGGCGTCTGGAGAATCGACCGTTCTTGCAGCAGTCAGTTGCCAATCTGTGATATTGTCAGGGTGTGTTTGTTCCGTGAAAAGGAAAGCTCCTTCCCCATCATCTGCTCCTCCGCTCCAAGGCCCACCGCACGCGACCGCGCAAGCCCTATGCCAACATGAAGCCTACATGACAATCATGATGGACACCCTCAACAGGGATTCCTTTGTCCCTCTGCACCGAGACCAGCACTTCACACGATCCCCCAACAAAAAAAGTAAATATTTCTTGACGTTTGTAATAATGTGGGTATCATGGGTGTAAACAAAACTTTACACTCGGGGAGAGTTACAACATTTGATCAGGAACAAAGTACAGGAATTGAGAAAAGAAATGCGTATTACGCAAGATGAGTTAGCAAAAGCATTACACGTTACAAGACAAACGATCAATGCGATTGAAAACAATAAATTTAACCCCAGCCTAGAGTTGGCATTTAAAATATCCAAATTTTTTAAAAGGCCCATTGAGGAAATCTTTTTCTATAAAGGAGATGAATTGTATTGAATTCAGAACCTGAATCCGTGATCGTCCGCGGATAGTTTCGGAACCCGGTTTCTGAAACCGGTAATTTTAGTCATTTTTTCTGTGATGGTCGTAAGAACTGGCTTTTTACGATGGCAGAAGGACGCATCATAGCTTGTCAATTCAAATCTATGAATGCCAAACAGACCTGGCGGACGACAGGTCGTTCCAAAGCGTCTCCTGCATCATGTCCGTGTCATGCAAACGCCCGGTAAACCCTCTCCAACACCGATGACCAGGGACTGTGCTTTCCGAAGTTCAAGTATAGACAGCGCGCATGTCGAACAAGCCGGACAGCCATGTAGATGATGTTTTGAATAACGGTTCGGATTCGGCGGCGCTGCACGTTGCCGCGAATCGGCGCGTCGTCTTTGCGCAGGCTTTCCTGACCGATGATACGCAGCAGATTGTAGGCAAACACGCCTGCATGCAGTACGAGATTATTCGTTGCAAATTTGCCGGCGGGCAACCGCTCCAGATCGAGATCCGTCTTGATTTCGCTGTGAAACTGTTCGCTGGTGGCGT
>LZRT01000098.1 GCA_002159075.1 Bacillus thermozeamaize | reverse complement strand
TTCCTGCATTTTGCGTAAGTACTCGCGACGGCTTTGTAGAGACATTCTCACGTCACATCCCCTCAGTAAGATTTTGACGTGAGCGATCCACAATCCTTTCGGTAAGATTTTACCTGAGTGATCGCGGCTTCTTGACGCTTTTGTCTGAGAAGGGGTACAATAACCTTTGTTGATGATGTTCGATTTTTCGTCATGATTTGGATGCGGGGAGGGATACAAATACGATCACACAGAAATACATAACTTAGGGTAAGGGCAGCAAGATGGCGCCGATGGGCGCCGCGGATTGACCAAGCAGGAGGGAGTATTGGACATGGCAAAAGGAACGTTTTTCATGCGAAAGATCCACTCATTGTTCGGCGTCCTGCCGGTCGGGATCTTCCTGATCATGCACCTGACGACCAATTACCAGGCTACGAAAGGCGCGGAAGCCTACAACCAAGCGGCAGCCATGCTGGAGAGCCTGCCTTTTCTCATTGTTTTGGAAGTGGGACTTATTTTTTTGCCGCTGCTGTTCCATGCGATTTACGGCCTTTACGTCATGTACCAGGCAAGCGTGAATTTGAAAAATTTCGGAACTTTTCGTAACTGGATGTTTGTCTTGCAGCGCGTGACAGGGATTCTGACGCTGATCTTCGTGGCCTGGCACGTCTGGGAGACCCGCCTGATGCGGCCGGCTGAACCGGATTTCTACCAAATGATGGCGGGAATTTTGTCCAATCCTGCCATGTATTGGTTCTACGTTGTGGGCGTCGTTGCCGCGGTGTTTCACTTTGCCAATGGCATGTGGTCCTTTCTCGTCTCTTGGGGTATCACTGTTGGGCCTCGCGCGCAACAGATTTCTACGTATGTGTGGATGGTGGTCTTCGTGCTGCTGTCCATTGTCGGGATTAGTGCGATCAATGCGTTTGTTTAAGCCAGACCCATTATGAGCGAGGAAAGGGGTTATATGTGATGAGTCAAAAATTGATCGTTGTCGGCGGCGGATTGGCCGGATTGATGGCCACGCTCAAAGCGGCCGAAGCAGGCGTTCCTGTAGATCTGTTTTCGATCGTCAAGGTAAAGCGTTCCCACTCGGTCTGTGCGCAGGGCGGGATTAACGGCGCGGTTAACACGAAAGGGGAAGGAGATTCCCCCTGGATCCATTTTGATGACACCATTTACGGGGGCGACTTTTTGGCCAACCAGCCGCCCGTCAAGGCGATGTGCGAGGCGGCGCCGGGGATCATTTACCTGATGGACCGCATGGGTGTGATGTTCAACCGTACGCCGGAAGGTTTGCTTGATTTTCGCCGTTTCGGGGGCACGCAGCATCACCGTACCGCATATGCCGGTGCGACGACCGGCCAGCAGCTGTTGTACGCGCTGGACGAGCAGGTGCGGCGCTACGAGGTGGCCGGGCTGGTCAACAAGTACGAGTACTGGGAATTTTTGTCCATCGTGCAGGATGATGAAGGGGTTTGCCGGGGCATTGTGGCCCAGGATTTAAAGACGATGGAGATTCGAGCCTTCCGCGCCGATGCGGTCATCCTGGCGACAGGGGGGCCCGGGGTCATTTTCGGAAAGAGCACCAATTCGATGATCAATACGGGTTCGGCGGCCAGTGCCGTGTACCAGCAGGGAGCCTATTATGCCAACGGGGAATTCATCCAGATCCACCCGACGGCCATTCCGGGAGACGACAAGCTGCGCCTGATGAGCGAATCGGCACGCGGCGAAGGCGGGCGCGTCTGGACGTACAAGGATGGCAAGCCCTGGTATTTTCTTGAGGAAAAGTATCCGGCATACGGCAACCTGGTGCCCAGAGACATTGCGACGCGTGAAATTTTCCATGTCTGCGTCGACCTGAAGCTGGGCATCAACGGTGAAAACATGGTATACCTGGATCTGACGCACAAGGATCCCCGTGAACTGGATGTCAAGCTGGGCGGGATCATCGAGATTTATGAAAAGTTTGTCGGCGAGGATCCGCGCAAGGTGCCGATGAAGGTCTTCCCGGCGGTGCATTACTCGATGGGCGGGTTGTGGATTGATTACAATCACATGACCAACATCCCGGGCCTGTTTGCGGCAGGAGAGTGTGATTACCAGTACCACGGCGCCAACCGTTTGGGTGCCAACTCGCTGCTTTCTTCCATCTTTGGCGGCATGGTGGCCGGGCCCAAAGCGATCGAATACATGAAAGGGCTGAAAAAGTCGGCCGAAGATCTGTCCAGCACCCTGTATGACCAGGCGCGGAAGCGGGAAGATGAGAAGTTTGAGCAGATCCTGAAGATGGACGGCGACGAAAACGCGTACCGCCTGCACCGTGAACTGGGGCAGTGGATGACCGATAACGTGACGGTGGTCCGTTACAACGACCGCCTCAAGAAGACGGACGAGAAGATTCAAGAGCTGATGGAGCGCTACAAGCGGATCAACGTCAACGACACGAGCCGTTACAACAACCAAAGCGCTTCCTTCGTCCGCCAGCTGTGGAACATGTTGCAACTGGCGCGTGTGATCACGCTGGGTGCGCTGAACCGCAACGAAAGCCGTGGTGCCCATTACAAGCCGGAGTTTCCTGAGCGCAACGATGAAGAGTGGCTGAAGACCACAAAAGCGAAATTTACTCCTGACGGGCCAGTGTTTGAGTACGAAGATGTTGACGTTTCCCTGATCAAGCCCCGTCCGCGTCGTTATGACGTCAAGAAGGAGGAAGTGAAAGCATGAGTGGGGAGCAACAGACGATTCGGCTGATCATCAAGCGACAGGACGGCCCTGGTGAAAAGCCATATTATGAGGAATTTGACATCCCGTACCGCAAAAACATGAATGTGATCAGCGCATTGATGGAGATCCAGCGCAATCCGGTCAACGCCCAAGGAAAAAAGACCAAACCGGTCGTCTGGGAGCAGAACTGTTTGGAAGAAGTTTGCGGGGCCTGTTCGATGATCATCAACGGGCGGCCCCGGCAGGCTTGTACCGCCCTGATCGATCAGCTGGAAAAGCCCATCCGGCTGGAGCCGATGGCTTCCGCGTTTCCTGTGGAGCGCGATCTGGTGGTCAACCGGGAGCGGATGTTTGAAAACCTGAAGCGGGTCAAAGCATGGATTCCCATTGACGGCACCTATGATCTGGGGCCAGGGCCGCGGATGCCGGAATATGAACGGCAGATCGCGTATGAGTACTCCAAGTGCATGACCTGTGGCGTCTGCCTGGAGGCCTGTCCGAATGTCAACGACCGCTCCACCTTCATGGGGCCGCAAGTGATCGGCCAGGTACGCCTTTTCAACACCCATCCGACCGGCAAGATGAATGCCCATGAGCGGCTGGAGGCGCTGATGGGGCCGGGCGGAATTACGGAGTGCGGCAACGCCCAAAACTGTGTTCAGGCCTGTCCGAAGGGAATCCCTCTGACGACGGCCATCGCGGAATTGAACCGGGCCACTGTGGCCTTCGGCATCAAGCGCTGGCTTTCACAATAAGCGA
Organism: Bacillus thermozeamaize; assembly: GCA_002159075.1. Taxonomy (NCBI): domain Bacteria; kingdom Bacillati; phylum Bacillota; class Bacilli; order Caryophanales; family Bacillaceae; genus Bacillus; species Bacillus thermozeamaize. Next base: position 58,885 of record LZRT01000098.1, on the reverse strand, counting down.
CGGAATCGCACTTGTACGGCGACATCCCGTTCCGCGCGTTTGGCGGAGCGGGATGTTTTTTTCAGAAACGTTTTGAGTGTCAATGGACATGGGGCGTTGCATAGAAAGATAAGATGGTTGCCTATTTATCGGTCATCCCTTCACCAACCATGTGCCGGGCACATAGGATATTTTGACTGTATCCCTACCTGTGATGGAACCCCGGCAAGGAGGGATGGACTTGGTAGATGGCGCACAACGCAAAAAACCACTTCTCACCAATCGAGAGCGGGAAGTATTCGAATTACTCGTGAAGGACAAGACAACCAAAGAAATCGCTCAACTGCTGTTTATCAGTGAGAAAACCGTTCGTAACCATATCTCCAATGTGATATGTTTTGAATAGCATAAAACATTGGAGGTATCGCTGATGAAAACAAACGTTGAGCGCATTCGCTTTTACACGCGCAAGGCCGCACAGTTCAGCACCATTCCGATTGCGCAGCGGAGGCCTGGGTCGCTGAGGTTCAGGCGCCTTATGGCGTACAAGGCGGCTCTGAATAAGCGGATTGAGGAAGATGGGATCCGCGTATGAACAAGGTGATGACCGTGAAGCTGCAAGCAACGGAACTTGAGCTGATTGAGCGCATCAGGCAACACTTTAACGAACGTTCAAATGAGATTGGACAAGGTGAGCTGTACGGGGAAAATGAGATTGAGCTGCTACTTGGCCACATCATTCGCGATTATGCAAGCTCAAGGGGATTATACAAGTGGGAGTAGCAAGACGTAGAACTTGGAGTTTTGTTATTGAATATCAACATTTTAAAGCACATAATGTGATATAAAAGCAAGACAGAAAGGAGTAAAGAGAATGGATAAAATCCCATTTGGATATACATTGAAAGATGGGAAATTTGTCGTCGATGAAAATGAAGCAACTATTGTGCGTTTGATGCATGAACTTTACGTACGTGGATGCAACGAGGAGGATATAAGGTTCATCTTTAACAAATTTGGCATACCAAAACGCGGACAGGAATGGAAAAGGCCGCTCGAAGAAATTCGTGACGATATTTTTAAACTTGCCGACGAATTGATTCAAGAAAGACTTGAAGAGAGGGAAAAAAGCGGCTGGAAAGCTCCAAATGAATAGAGAGGATTGTATCAGTGGCAATAACCCGGTGCTTGCCGGGTGATTAAAGGGTGAATGGGATGGCAAAGGTATTCAAATTTGATGAGAATGTCATGAACATGGTTGCTCAGATTATGGATTTTCAAAATGAAAAATTGAAATTCGGGCAGATGAACGAACAGGATACGGTAGAGTTCTGCATCAAAATGGTGTATGAAATCTTTATCGAAAAGAAACATCACTCGTTCCTGATTTAGGTGAAACAGAAGGCCGTTTGATAATTCTTTGAAAATCTTTTTGCAATGCTTTGATTCAACGTCCATTATCCCGTGTTAATATGGCATCATGGACAAACACGCCACCAGACGGCGCAGGATCCTTTCTGGTGGCTTTTTGTTTGGAGGATGACTTATGAACCATGAATACCTTTTGAAGTACGTGTGCGACGATTGCGACGGGCAATTTATTGTCAACTCGAAGGATGCCGACGAACATCTCATTTGCCCGTTCTGCCAAAGCGAATATGTGTATGTGACGGTTAAATGCGACAGGGAATACGTTCATGATGAGATGGGCTGCCTGTTTCCGATTGCGAGAGCATAAAAAAGAACTGCCAGCAGGCAGTTAACCCAAAAACCGTTTTAATTCTTCTTTTGCAATCTCGATGACTTTTTTCCTGCTGTCTTCTGGTCCGACATTAAAAATCGTCTTACCGTTTACGAGTTTTATGTCTACCAAACGTGAGTCGTCAAAAATTGGCCTTGGCACTTCTTTGGCAGAACCATAAAATTGCCCGTTCTGGTTGTAAATGTGCAATGCATATTTGTGTTCCCCATCCAGCCAAATAGTTTCAGACATGTTTATCACCCCTTTCTAATTGACATTATAAATGATTCGGACAATTCATGTAAGGTGTCCTCTAATCCGAGTACAGTCAAGTGGTGTCCTCTAATTAGAGGACAGTCGAGCGCCAGAGAGCCAAAACCCTTGTGTATCAAGGCTTTCGATGGTGTCCTCTAATTAGTGTACAAACGTTTGTTTGTCCTCTACGTAGGGTACAGAGGTGTCCTCTACGTAGGGTACGGTGCTGTACTCTAATTAGAGGACAAAGAAAAGAAAATATTAAAGAAAAATATAAATAAAGATCTATACTTGCTAACATGACGTTAGCAAGGTGATAAGAGGAAAATTTCTCCTTTTGTCGAATTGAGTAGACGAAAGGAGGAATGGTAAAGATGGAATTTCAAGAACTACTCATAAGTAGCTTAAAAAGGAGATACAAAAATCATGCTGTGCTTCAAGAACAATTTGATTACATGGCAGAAAAATTAAAACGACTGTACAAAGAATTAAAAGAATTTACAAGTTATGGTCTTGATGTTGAATTTGATGAAAATGACTACTCAGCAAAGTTGTCTATAAAGGATTTTTACTTGCAATTTGAATTTTTTAATGATGATGACTCGCCCTGCATTCAAGTGGTATGGGGAAAAGAAGACGACAGTTACTCATTTGATAAGATTGAAGCTCAACGATTGATAGATAAATCTGAAGCAGATAGAGCATTTGATATATACTTACACCGGACTTTTAATGATTTGCTTAAAGAGTTAAATTGAGGGACTTATTGCTCATAGGAGATGATGTTGTGAAACCATGGGCCAAACACTTCTACAAATCAAGGGCGTGGCGGCAATGCCGTGACGCTTTTTTTGTTTCGCGACATGGGCTTTGTGAGCGTTGTGGTGGCCCTGGAAAGATTGTGCATCACAAGGTGTATTTGAATCCTCAGAACATAGATGATCCCGATGTGAGTCTGAACTGGGAAAACCTTGAGCTGCTTTGTCAGGATTGCCACAACCAGGAGCATCATCGCGGCCAATCGACCGTGGAGGGCGTGAGGTTCGACGATGAGGGCAATCTGGTTGCGCTTTAGTGCAGTGAAGCATGCCCCCCTGGTCTGCAAGACCTGGTGGCTGCTGTGGGACCGGGCGCGGGCCTCACATTTTCCCCGGAACGTTTTTCTTGTACGAGGGGGGTTAGATTGGCGGTGAAACCATGGACAAAATCGACAAAGAAAAGTTGAGAAAGAAGGAGCTGGCAAAACTTAACAAGATATTCAAAAACCTGCCGGACGAAAAGAAGAAGTTGGCCGAAGGACTTAAGGCACAGGCCGCCTTCATGGTAGCAACGCTGGCTGAACTGCAGGAGATCATGAACCGAGATGGGCCGGTGGAACTATTTGAACAGGGCAACCAGCGGCTTCTGAGAGAGCACCCGGCGGCAAAGACGTACAACACGATGGTCCGTAACTATACGGCGGTGTGCAAGGCGCTTTTCGACCTGCTGCCGGACGAGGAGAGGAAAGACGCCGCCGATGAGCTCATGGAGTTTGTGAAGGGTGCGAGGAAGTGACCAACTACATCCTGGAGTACTGGAACAAAATCCAGTCCGGTGAGGTGCAGGCGTGCCGGCGGCTTAAGCAGCAGTACCAGAAGCTGGTGGATGAGCTCGAGAATCCGCGGGATCCGTGGGTGTTCGATCTGGAGAAGGCGAACCGGCCTATTGAGTTCATTGAGCGGTTCTGCAAGCACAGCAAGGGAAAATGGATCGGGAAACCGGTCCGGTTGGAGTTGTTTCAAAAGGCGAAGATCCAGGCGGTCTTCGGATTTGTCCACAAGGAAACGGGCCTGCGGCGAGCGCGGGAAGTTTTGACCATCATCGGCCGGAAGAATGGGAAGTCGACCGAAAAGGCGGCGCTCGGGCTCTACATGCTCGTCGGTGACGGCGAAGGCGGTGCCGAGGTTTACTCGATCGCCACGAAGCGGGATCAGGCTCGGATTGTTTTTGCCGATCACGCGGTTCCGATGGTGATGCAGTCCCCGGCGCTTAGCAAGCACATCCGGAAGCGCAAAACGGACCTGTACTTTCCGGTGACATTCAGCAAGTTCGAGCCACTGGCGTCCGACTCCAACAGCCTGGACGGCCTGAACGTCCACTACGCGATTATGGACGAGCTGCACGCGATCAAGGATCGCAACCTGTATGACGTCATCAAGCAAGCGATGACGGCCCGGGAACAGCCGCTGCTCGACATGATTACCACTGCGGGGTTTGTGCGGGAGTGCATTTACGACAGCATCTACGAGTACGCCTGTAACGTGCTGGACGGGATCGTTGAAGATGAGCGGTTCTTAGCGTTTATCTACGAGCTGGATGACCGTTCGGAGTGGACCGACTACCGGATGTGGGAAAAGGCCAATCCTGGCCTGGGCACGATCAAGGATTACAATGAGCTCGCGGCCAATGTGGAGCGGGCGAAGAACGATCCGGATTTCCTACCGACTGTACTTACGAAGGACTTCAACCTCCGGGACACGGTGGCCGGGACGTGGCTCACGTTCGATCAGATCAACAACGAAGAGACGTTCACGATGGACGACATCCGCGACACCTACGCCGTGGGCGGCGCCGACTTGTCCAGCACAACGGACTTAACCTGTACGACGTTGCTCATCATGAAGCCGGACGGGAAGAAGTACGCGGTTCAACAGTATTTCTTGCCAGAGGACTTGCTGAAAATTAGGGTCAAAGAGGATAAAATACCCTACGACAAATGGCACGCCCGCGGCCTGCTGACGCTTTGCCCTGGCAACAAAGTCGATTACAGTATGGTCACGGCATGGTTCCGCCGGATGGTGGATGAGTACGAGATTTACCCGTTATGGATCGGCTACGACCCGTGGAACTCTCAGTATTGGGTGGACGAGATGAAGGCGGCTGGCTTCCAGATGGAGATGGTCCGGCAGGGCGCGCAAACCTTGTCGCAGCCCATGAAGGAGATGGGTGCCGACCTGAGCGCCAAGCGCATCAACTACAACAACAACCCGATCCTCAAGTGGTGCCTGACAAACACCAGCGTAAAGCGTGATGAAAACGATAATATCCGGCCGGTAAAAGGCCAAAACCAGAGACAGCGTATCGACGGCGCTGTCTCTTTGCTTATTGCATACACCGTGCTATTCAACCACATGGACGACTACCGGGCGTTGGCGTGTTGAAAGGGGTGAGAACTTGCAGAGACGTTCACTTTTCGAAATGATTTTCGGCCGCCGGCCGCAGGAGTCGCAAATACAGACCCAGCTTCGGATGTTGAACGGTTACGCGCCGGTGTTTACTTCTTTTTCCGGGGATGCATACGACAGCGACGTGGTTCGGTCCGCGGTTGATGCCATCGCTCGGAACGCCGCGAAGTTGAAAGCGAAGCATGTCCGCCGGGTTGACGGCCGTGTGCAGGAAACCGGGTCGGACATCGAACGCCTGTTGAGCCAGCGGCCGAACCCGTACATGGATGCTTACACGTTTCTGTACAAAGTGGTCACGCAACTCTACCTGCAAAACAATGCGTTTGTGTTCGTGGACGTTGATCGTGTAGCTAGAAAAGTTCGCGGTTTTTACCCCGTAAATGCGGCGACGGTGGATTTCTTGGAGTATCAGGGTGGGGTGTATGTTCAGTTTCATTTCACGGGTGGACAGAAAATAGTGATTCCATATGAGGACGTCATCCATTTACGCCGATTCTTTTACCGTAACGACCTTTACGGCGAACCATCCGATCGAGCTCTCAATCCAACGTTGCAACTGATCAGGACTACGGACGAAGGAATTATGAATGCCATAAAGACATCGGCGTTTATTCGCGGAATCCTGAAGTTCACCAACAACATGTTGAAACCGGAGGACATAAAGAAGCAGCGCGATATGTTCGTTAAAGATTACTTAGATATCACGAACAATGGCGGAGTGGCGGCAACAGACGCCAAAGCTGATTATATACCGCTCAACAACGAACCCAAGATGGTCAACGCGGCTCAAATGAAACTGATTCAGGAGAAGGTGTATAGCTACTTCGGTGTCAATGAGAAGATTATTCGTTCCAACTACACCGAGGACGAATGGAATGCATTCTATGAGTCGACAATCGAGCCGCTTGCAATCCAGATGAGCCTTGAATTCACGTCGAAATTGTTTACGGATGCGGAACGACAGCGAGGAAACGAAATTGTATTTGAAGCCAACCGGCTGCAATACGCCAGCATGACCACGAAACTGAACCTCATGCAGATGGTAGACCGCGGTGCGATGACGCCAAACGAATGGCGTGCAGCGATGAATCTGGCGCCGATCGAAGGCGGAGACGAGCCGATCCGCCGGTTGGACACGGCGCCCGTAAACATTCAAGCCGAAGGGAGTGGAGCTGATGGAGAGAGCCAAGAAGGAACACCGCCTGATGGAGATAAGGGCGGTACCGGATCCACCGAATGATGAGATGATCGTCGAAGGATACGCAATTCGCTTTAACGAGCCTGCTGTCTTTGACATTTTCGGCACGGAATACCGTGAAATCATTGCTCCGACTGCCCTGGACGGGGCGGATATGCGGGATGTGCCGCTTAAGTACAATCATTCCGACCACGTGATGGTCATGGCGCGCACCAGAAACAAGACCCTTGAGCTCATCAAAGATGAGAAGGGTCTTTTTATTCGCGCGAAACTGGCCGACACCACGGCCGGCCGCGATTTGTACACGCTGATCAAGCGTGGTGACATTGACAAGATGTCGTTCGCATTCACTGTCGATTATGACAACGACGGTGATGAATACGACAGGAAAACCCGCACCCGTACTATCAAACGCATCAAGAAAATCTGGGACGTTGCCGCGGTGGATACCCCGGCTTACGATACAACGTCTATCTCAGCCCGCAGTTTTTTTGCCCTGGAGAGGGAAAAGGAGCAGGCCCTGGAGAGGGAAGCGCGGCGCAAAAAACTACTGTTAATGACTTATTTTTAGGAGGTAGACCCGAATGAACAAACACCAATTCCGTCTCAAAATGAATCTGCAAATGTTTGGAATCAGCTTTGAAAAACGATTGCAAGAGATTGAGGCCCGCAAACTGGAAATCCGGGCGCTCTTGGAGAAAGAAGATGCTGAAGTTGACTTGGACAAGCTTGAGCAGGAGCTTCGCGATTTGGACAAAGAAAAACAGGACATTGAACGCCGACAGCAGATTGCAGCTAGCATCCAAAGTGGAGCGGTCGATGCTAACCCGATTACCAAACCACAAGGTGAACAGCGCAACTTCGAAGGCATGGAGCGTGACGCTATTCTGGCGACGCCGGAATATCGTTCCGCCTACCTGAAGCGACTGCTGGGCCGCGATCTGACAGAGGTTGAGCAACGTGTGCTGACTACGGCTGCAAACAGTGCTGGTGCTGCTGTACCGACCACGACGCTTAACAAGATCATCGATAAATTGCGTCAGACGTCAGCTCTCTTTCCGCGCATCACAGTATCGTATGTGCCCGGGAACCTGTCCCTGGTTGTTGCGAATGCGAAGAATGCCGCGGCGTGGAAGGCTGAGGGTACGGATGGCACGCCGGCAGACGACACGGTCGTTAGCGTGAATTTGGCCGGGTACGAGCTGATCAAACTGGTCGAAATCTCGGCCGCCGCACAAGCTATGACAATCGATGCGTTCGAGGCCTATATTGCATCCGAAATCGGCCGACAAATGGCGATTGCGGTTGAAAACGCGATCTTGAACGGTACCGGTTCCGGGCAGCCGACAGGTATCCTGACCGGCATCACGTGGGATGCGAACAATTCCCACGAATGGGCAGCCGGGTCGGCTATCACCTATGATGACCTGGTGGATGGCCTGGCGCTGTTGCCGACAATGTATCATCCGAACGCCGTGTTCGTGATGAACCGCAAAATGCTCTTCGGAGGCGTCCGCAAAATCAAGACTGACGACAAACAACCGATTTTCACCTACAACCCGCAGGACGCGGCCCGGAACTCGATCCTCGGCTATCCGGTCATTGTCGATGACTACATGCCGGACAACACAATCCTGCTCGGCGATTTCAGTTACTACTACTGGAACTTTGCTCAGGCACCGACAATCGAAACAAGCCGGGATGCAGGATTCCGCAGCGGTAAGGTCGTGTACCGAGGCCTGGCCGTGGCCGATGGAAAGCCGGCGCTCGCCGAGGCGTTTGTGAAGATCAGCCAAGCGGCCGGCTAAGGCGGTGGCATGAATGGCGTTGTTGGATGACGTGAAGCTGGCGCTGCGTATCTCCAGCAGCGCCTTTAATTCTGAAATATCGGACCTGATTGCTGCAGCCAAGGCGGATCTGAAACTTTCCGGGGTGGCGGCTGAGAAGGTGGAAGACGAAATGGACCCACTCATCAAGCGTGCTGTCATTACCTACGTCAAGGCCCATTTTGGCTATGACAACCCGGAGGCCGAGAGATTTGCGAAGTCGTATGACCTGCTCAAAGCACATCTGACGCTGTCACAGGAGTACACGCAGGCGCCGGCGGTGAGTGACGGTGCGACATGATCAAGTGATTTACCTGCTATCCGTCACCGTGGAAGAGGATGAAATCGGCAATCAAATCGAAACCATCACGGAGCGGATGGTGTTTGCGAATGAGTTAGCCGTGACGAGCGAAGAGTTTTATAACGCCGCAGCTACCGGGTTGCGGCCGGCAAAGCGGTTCGAGGTCTACTCGTTCGAGTACCAGGGAGAGGACCGACTAAGGCATGACAGTGTTGTATATCGCATCATCCGCGCCGAAACGCGGGGCGAAAAGACCAGGATCACGTGCGAGAAGGTGGTCGCTGATGACTAACGTTTCAATCGATAGGCTGGCCGCTGAGATCACCAAAGCGGTTCAGGAATATACCGAGGACGTGACAGAAGCAATCGAGAGCAAGGTGGACGAGGTGGCCGAAGAAGTGCTGCAGGAAGTGAAGCGAACCGCCCCGAAACGAACCGGGAAGTACCGCAGGGGATTCGTAAAGACAAGTAGGGATGCGCCTGGACGAACCAGGAGAATTGTATGGAACAGGCGCCACTACATGTTGGTCCACCTGCTCGAGTTCGGACACGCGAAGCGCGGCGGCGGCCGGGTGGCGGCTCGGCCACATTTGCGGCCGGCATACGACAAACACGCCTCCAAATTGCCGGACGAAATCAAGCGCATCATCCGGAACGGGGGATGACCATGACGCAAGCAGAGCTGTTCCAGGCGCTCAAAAGCCTCGGTATGCCGGTGGCATATGGCTCATTCAGTTCGGCCGTCAGCCCGCCGTTCATCACTTATCAGTTCGCCTATTCCAGTGACCTCATAGCCGACAACATTAACTACGTCGAGGTGTCGAACTTTCAGATTGAGCTTTACACGAATAAGAAAGACCTTGCAGCCGAGGCGGCGGTCCAAAACAAATTGAAGGAGTTAGGCTTGCCGTATTCAAAGGTCGAGGCGTGGATTGAGGAAGAAAAACTTTATCAAGTGATTTATGAAATCCAGCTCATAGGAGGCTGATGAGGGTGTCTCAAAACAAAGTCACATTCGGTCTTGAAAAAGTCCACATCGCCTTTTTTGACGAAGAAGCCGCGCAGCAGCCGGCGTGGAAAGCGCCGATTCCGATCCCCGGAGCTGTCCGGTGGACGCCGTCGGCCGTGGGGGAATCGAGCACGTTTTACGCGGACAACACCGCCTATTTCACGGTGACCGCGAACAATGGTTACACCGGTGAGCTTGAGCTGGCCAACGTGCCGGACGCCATTCTGGCCGAAATGCTCGGATGGGAGATCGACCAAAACGGCATGATCGTCGAAGTGTCTGACGCGATCCCGAAACCGTTCGCCCTGCTCGGGCAGGTGCTCGGCGACAAGCGCAATCGCCGGTTCGTGTACTACTATTGCACGGCCAGCCGTCCGGCGAAGGAGCGTACCACTAAGGGCGAAAACATCACGCCGGCAACGGACGTGTTGTCGCTGACGATCAGCCCGATTGAGATCGGCGGGAAGATGATAGTCAAAGGGGATTTGGAATTGAGCGACACGAACCAGACGGTATTCAACAGCTTTTTCAACGCTGTGTACGTGCCGACGTTCGGAGGGGGTAGCGGTTCATGAGAGAACTGAAAATTGGAGACCAAACAGTGAGAGTCAGGGCGACACCCCTGGCTCTTTTGTATTATCGACAGGAATTCGGGTCCGATCTATTCGGCGACCTGCTCAAGATGGCGCAGTCGCTGGTCGGCGTGGAGGCGATCGCGGCCGGCGGCGGACAAATTGATCTTTCGCGGATCAACCTCGCCGCCATAGACTCTGTTGGAATCCTCCAGCTCATCTGGGCGATGGCGAAAGCGGACGCATTCGGGCGCCAGTTCCCGTCCTTTCAGGAGTGGGTCGCCTCACTTGAGTCGTTTGACCTCTTTAGCGGCGACACGCTGACCGCCGTGTTCGAAGAGGCCGCGAACGGATTTTTTCGTTCCCGGGCGGCCGGAATCAAGGGGGGAGTTCGTTGACCCGAACCGACGAACGGAAATCGACGTGCTGGCGGTCGGGAAGCGCATCGGTCTTTCATTCGCCGAGATGAACGAGCTGCGGGTGATGGACCTTTTTGATTTGGCGCGCTCCTATATGGGCGCAAAGGAAGACCGGCCACGCATGGCAACGCAGGCAGATATTGATGCGTTTTATGGCAGATAAAAACCCCTGCCTCAATTGGCAGGGGTATCTGCTTGCTTTTTTTGCGCTTTCCAACTGTAGTTGCAATCTTTGCAGCGGAGAACCTTTGGCATGAAAAAACCTAAAGGTGATAAAAGGATAAGCAATATTGCAACAATCCAAAAGGGAGGAAACAAGAAGCCAAGCCAGATCAAGCAACCGCCACCTGCAAACGGGGCCAAAAACCAGACTGCTTTGCCAATTACATCAACCCTTTTAGATTCGCATCGGGGACATGGTTCCCAAGAAGAAGACATAAATACCGCCTCCACGGTTTTTTAGAAAATTGTATCACATTTTTGCGAGGGGTGGATCAGATTGATAAACTTGGTCTGTAACGAGGGTTGTGGCCAGGAATTTATATTGATCAGTTACGGCACGGAAATCGTCAAGGACGACGTTGAGCGGGTTGGCTTTTCGTGCCCGCACTGCGGAAAAGTTTATACGGCATACTATCAGAATTCTGTCACAAAGCAGCTTCAAGAAGAGCTTGCCGCCCTGCAGCGCAAACTGCGCAGGGGCATATCAGCGAAGCAAGCAGATTCTCTTGATAAGCGAATCAGGAAAACGAAAAGGAAACTCGCTGCAGCAATGGATGATTTGCGAAAAGAAGTCGAAGCGGGTTGATCGTGATGGAGAAAGTTAAATGCCCGAACTGCGGGCAGACATTGTTCTTTGCCCGTGTTGCTGACCTCGAAATCAAGTGTCAGCGCTGCAGGAAAATAGTGACCGTGAAAATCCAAGGACAGAGCCAGAGCCGCACGAAGTAGCGAGCCTAGTGCCTGCCTTTTTTCTTTACTTCGGGAAAAAGGCAGGTGAGCAAAATGGCGGAAACAATCAAAGGCATAAACGTCGTCATCGGCGCTGAGACGACCGGGCTTTCTGCCGCTCTGTCGGACGTGAACAAACGGGCGCGAGACATCCAGTCAGAGCTAAAACAGATCGATAAGCTCCTGAAATTGGACCCGACGAACACGGAACTAGTTGCACAGAAGCAGCAGTTGCTTTCGCAGGCGGTGGAGAATACTCGCGAAAAGCTGAACCGGCTGAAATCGGTGCAAGAACAGGTAAACGAGCAGTTTGCCCGCGGCGAAATCAGTGAGGGGCAATACCGGGCATTTCAGCGTGAGGTCGTGAAGACCGAGCAGGAGCTGCGTTCGCTCGAAGGCAGGCTGGCCGAAGTCACCAATGAAGTGCAGGATCAGGGTAAGAAGGTCAGCAAGCTCGGTAAGGACTATCAGGAGGCGTTCGACGAAGCGAAGCGTTCCATGGGCAACGCCTATGAGCAGGCGCAAAAACTCGGGGCTTCTGTCACGGCTGCCGGCGTCGGGATCGCCGCCGGTCTTGGCGTTGCGGTGAAAGGTGCCGCCGACTTCGAGCAGGCGATGGCAAACGCCTATTCCGTCATGGCGCCGGACGAGGTCGCACAGTTCCGCGACGAGCTCAAGCAACTTGCGCTGACCATGGGTGCTGAAACTAAGTACAGCGCGACCGAAGCGGCCCGTGGCATCGAGGAACTGGTTAAAGCCGGTGTAAGCGTCGAGGACATCCTGAAAGGCGGTCTGTCTGGTGCGCTTTCTCTTGCGACAGCTGGAGAATTGGAGCTGGCGGATGCGGCCGAGATTGCAAGTACAGCTTTAAACGCGTTCCGTGCGGATGCAATCTCGGTGCAAGAGGCGGCGGACATTCTCGCCGGAGCCGCGAACGCATCTGCGACGAGTGTCAGCGAGCTCAAATATGGATTATCACAGGTATTGGCTGTCGCATCTGGCGTTGGTCTCTCGTTTAAGGACACGGTCACAGCGTTGGCGTTATTTGCTCAGAACGGCCTAAAGGGCTCGGACGCCGGTACATCGTTGAAAACCATGCTTTTGAACCTGCAGCCGTCAACAAAGAAGGCTGCAGAAACGATGGCCGAGCTTGGTATTATCACCGAGGATGGTACTAACAAGTTTATTGATGCAAACGGACAATTCAAAAGCTTGGCTGAGATTGCCGGTGTATTGCGTGAGTCTTTAAGCGGATTGTCTGACGCCCAGCGTCTGGCTGCACTGGAAACCATGTTTGGTTCCGACGCCATCCGTGCCGCCAACATCCTCTACAAAGAAGGGGCGGAAGGCGTCACCGCGATGGCCGAGGCGATGGGTAAGATCAGTGCCGCCGACGTGGCCGCGCAGAAGATGGACACGTTCAAAGGTGCGCTGGAGGAACTGAGTGGGTCGTTGGAGACGGCGCAGATTTCAATTGGTTCGGCGCTTATTCCGGCGCTTCGCACGCTGACGGGCATCATTCAAACAGTTGTCGATGGATTCAACAGTTTGCCGCCGGGTGTTCAATCGACGATTGCTGTGATTGGCGCATTGGCGGCAACAGTCGGACTGATTGCAGGCCCGCTGCTGTTGCTCATAGGCTTTTTGCCACAGATTGCTGCAGGATTTGCGATGCTTGGCCCTGTCATATCAGCGGTTGGCGCAACTTTTACCGCACTGACAGGACCTGTTGGTTTGATCATAGCCGCTATCGCGGCACTGTCCGCAGCCTCTTTCCTGGTCATCAAGAATTGGGAATCGATCAAAGAATTTTTCGTCGGCTTGTGGGACACCGTTTCGTCCGCCACTTCGGCGGCATGGGAAAGCATTAAGTCCCTTCTTTCATCCGCATGGGAATCAATTACAAGCGCCGCTTCGTCCTCGTTTGAAGCAATTGCAACATTCCTTACGAATGTGTGGAACGGCATCGTTTCGTTTCTTACAGGAGTATGGAATGGCCTTTCGTTGGCAGCACAAGCGGCATTTACGGCAATCGTTGATGTTGTTCGCCCGATCATGGAAGGATTCAAAACGTTCTTTTCCGGCGTTTGGGAAGCGATTAAGAATATATTCGCCGGAGCGCTCTTGCTAATCATTGACTTGGTGACGGGCGACTTTGAGAATTTGTCCAAAGACGCGCAGGCGATCTGGAACAACTTGAAAGAGTCATTCAGAAACATCTGGACTGGCATCCAACAGGTATTTTCTGCGGCCCTTGATTTGATTGCGAAAGCTCTGAGTTTGGCATGGGAAGGCATCAAGGCAGCAGCGGAATCGGCATGGAATGGGATTAAGTCGGCTATTTCAAGTATCGTCACGGCCACAACCAACTGGATCAAAGGTGCCTGGAACAATCTGCTGAATTGGTTCCGGGAGCTTCCCGGGAAGCTATACACCATTGGAACTGATATGTTCAATCGGATGAAGGATGCGGTTACGGCCACAGTTAATGGCGTAAAAGAGGCAATCGTAACAGGAATTACGGTCGCGATTGATTGGTTGAAAGGCTTACCTTCGACGTTGATGGATATTGGGAAAAACATGATCCAAGGGCTTATCGACGGAATTAAGAGCATGATTGGAAGGGTTGGCGACGCAATCAGGAGCATCGCTGACACGATATCGGGAGGACTTCGGGATTTCTTGGGCATTCACTCTCCTTCCCGCGTCTTGATGCAGCTCGGGGAGTACGCCGGCAAAGGGTTTGCACTTGGTATTCAGCGGACAATTGCGGATGTAAAGCGCCAAGCGTCCGAGTTAGCAGCGGCCGCAACTGATGTCCGGGTGGGGACTGTGCCTGCCGGAGGCATGTCGTCTGCCAGTGGCGTCAAGGCGGCGTCCGCCTCGGGTACAATCATCCAACACGTTACGATTCAAGCACCAACGCCGCTATCCCCGGCTGAGACGGCACGCCAGTTGCAACGCGCCAGCCGGCAGCTTGCGATGGAGTGGGGGATATGAGAAGGCTCACATACACGAACGCGAGGGGCGAGAGCATTGTCCTAGGTGATTCGCCGCCCTTCGTGGTCACTAAGTTGGAGGGCACCGGTGGAGTGGATACCGACATCAAGACGCAAAAGTCGCCATACCAGGACGGGGCGACATACCTTGATACGTATTTGGAAATGCGGCAATTAACTCTGGAAGGTTGCATTCTGGCCAGGAGTCGCCAACAACTCTTTGATTTGCGCCGTGAACTGGCGAGGGTGTTCAACCCGAAGTTTGGCCCAGGCAAACTGCTGTATGAATACGATGGTGGCCAAAAGGAGATCCAGGCAGTTGTGGACGGTTCACCTGTATTTCCTGAACGACGTGGTGGCATTATGGCGCAAAATTTCTTGATTACTCTTTTGTGCCCAGATCCATTCTGGCTCGACACTTACTATGTCAGTAAACAGATGTCATATCTCATGGGTGGTATTCAATTCCCACTTCAGCTGCCAACCATTTTCGCCCAAAGAACGCACTACCGGTCCGTAATCAACTCAGGGGATGTGTCCACGCCGGTGACGATTGAATTTTATGGCCCCGCCGTGAATCCAGTAGTGACGAATGAAACGACAGGCGAGTTTATTAAAGTACGGCAGACCCTGGAGGACGGGGACGTACTACACATTGACACTGCATTCGGGAGGAAGCGGGTTGAAATCGAAAAAGCGGACGGCACCAGGTATAATGCTTTTCACTTTATCGACCTTTCCAGTACATTCTTTCAGCTTGAGCCTGGAGATAACGTGCTTTCCTATAGCTCAGACGATGACAGTACGACGGCCAGGGTGATCGTCAAGTACCGAAACCGCTATGTGGGGGTGTGATCATGGCTGAGGCTTATCGCTTTTTCGATAGTTTGCCGGAGGATCCGCGCGAGTACACGGCAGACCAATTCGCAGAGTATTTCCGGCTGTTTCTGACTGACGGCATTTTGAACGGCGGTGAAAATCTCCAGGTGTCCGCGAATGGGACCGATATGCGGACGTTTGTTAAAGCCGGGTATGCTTGGATTCAGGGGTATATGTATAAAAACACGGAAGACTTGTTCATATCCCACTCTACGGCGCATTCTTCTCTGAATCGTATTGACCGGATTGTGATCAGACTTGATAAGACATTGCCAAATCGTTATATTCGTGCGTTCGTAAAAGAAGGGGCTCCTGCTGAGAACCCTGTCCCGCCATCTCTACAGCGGGATGATAACATCTGGGAAATCAGCCTGGCACAAGTGCTGATTGAGGCCGGAAAATCCTTTGTCGAGCCGTCGCAAATCACTGATGAGCGGTTTGATAACTCTGTGTGCGGATTGGTTAATTCACTTATCCAAGTTGACACGGCCACGATGCAGCAGCGTTTCGACAGTTGGCTGGAAAGTGTGCAGGGGGACTGGCAGCAGTGGTTTGAAGAAGCGCAGCAACAGTCGCCGGCGAGTAAAGAGGAAGTGCAGCAGGTGGAGAATAACCTTGCTGCACATTTGGCGGATAATGCGAACCCCCACAATGTCACGGCAGCGCAAATCGGTGCCCCCGTGCTTGGAACATCAAACCAAGCCATCAACAAAATCAAGGCTCTCGATCTCAGGATAGATACGAGGAACACGGTGCTGACTTATGACGGGAACGGACGATTGATGAGGGTCGAGGAAAAAGACGGCGAAACGATTGTGAAGACAACAAACCTGCTCTATGACGCGAACGGGAATCTAACACAAGTGGAGGAAATCGCTGGTGGGACGACTGTAACAACAACGTTGACATATACAAATGGACAGCTTACCTCTGTGAGCAAGGCGGTGAGTTAAGATGGATGTGGTGGGATATGCGTTGGCTGATAGTATAGAACCTATTGCTGATAGTTGGCTATCAAAAGCATTATTCTCACCAGGGCGTTATGGACTTGGTGTGACTGCTTTAGGCGGAAAAATATATGCGATTGGAGGGCGTGGGAGTTCATATGCTTTAGCAAACACTGACATGTATGACCCCATACTCAATACATGGTCAGCGAAAAGAGCTATGACAGCACCAAGATATAGACTTGGTGTGACTTCAGCTAATGGAAAGATATATGCAATTGGTGGGAATGATGACGCTGTTAATGTAGGGGTTACCGAAGAGTATGACCCTATAACTAATACATGGACCACAAAAGCAAGTATGTTAACCGCTAGAAATCAACTAGGTGTAGCGGCTATAAACGGTAAAATATACGCAGTTGGAGGATTCTCACAAAATTACACTTCACTGAATGAGGTATATGATATAGCTACGAATACGTGGTCTACAAAGGCTCCGATGCCATCGGCGTTAGGTAACTTTGGTATCGCTGTTGTAAACGAAAAGCTATATGTGGTTGGAGGAGGAGATAGTGTAGGCATTGGTAATATTACCAGAGAGTATGATCCTGTTTCTAATTCATGGTCTTCAAAAGCATCGCTAAATTATAGAAGGATAAATCTTGCAGTTGCAGAACTTGGCGGTAAAATTTATGCAATCGGAGGATATTACAACGGAAGGCTTGCAACAAATGAGGTATATAATCCTAAAACTAACGAGTGGGTTGTTGTATTGCCCATGCCTACTGCAAGAGAAGAACTTGGAGCGGCATCTGCGTATGGAAAAATATACGCAATTGGAGGATTTTCTACTAGCGGAGATACAAGAGCTAATGAGGAATATACACCAGCATCACTTAAAGGATTAGATACACTAAAAGCATGGTTAGCCGCCAAATAAAAGGAGGATGATACCTATGTTGGATTCCATTCAACTTCTCAAGGAAGCCCGTGAGCTTGGATCAACAAAAACGCTGGCCGATGTGGAGGCCATTTTATCTACCTATGATTATCCGGCTTTGAGAGAACAGGAGCGGACCCGCTTTCGCGTCGAGCTGTGGGACAAGGTAACCCCAATCAATGGCGTGTCACCGGAGTACATTTTGAAGGATGCCCCGGAAGACGGGGAAATCTATCTGGTCTACGTTGACGGGAATCTGGTGTATCTTCAGAAGCACGATCCGGACCAGATCGGTTTTGTCCCGATGACACCCGAAGTCGCTTTGGCGAAGGCCAACGCGCTGGTGGACAGGCTTGTCGAAGAAGCCATTGACGCACGAGTGAAAAACGAGGTACTGAGGCAGCTGCTGTAGCGGCTTTTTTAATTTGCATGAGTGAGTCACAATAGGACGATTTTGTGCAACAAACCAACGCCGAAAAGGGCGTATTTTTTATGCCTGAAGGTGGTGGAACGTGAAACCAATACGCATACTATCCCCCACGCTGAACTTGTTGGCTGAGATCGATGACTATGAATCCTTCATCTTTACCAGGCGCTGGCACGGCGTGGGGGAGTTCGAACTCCACATCAACCGCCACAAGCAGCACACGGACAAGCTCCAGCTAGACAACTTAATCTTGCTCGGATCCGACACGCACAAGGTGGGGATTATCCGGCATCGTGAGATTGGGCTGGACGAGAGCGGTAAAGACGGGGAGAACTGGGTTATTCGGGGATATGAACTCAAAGGAGTGGTTGGTCAACGTCTCACGTTGCCACCAGATCATACCGCATATGATAACAAGTCTGGTGACGTTGAGACGGTGATGAAACACTACGTTGATCGTAACATCGTCAACCCAACTGACCCAAAGCGGAAAATGCCGATGCTCACAATGGCTCCAAACCAGCAGCGTGGCCCACAGGTGTCATGGCAGAGTCGGTTCAAAAACATAGCCGAAGAACTGGAGGCAATCTCCCTGCTTACTGGAGTCGGGTGGAGTGTTGCGGTGGACTACAAAAATTTGGTTTGGGTGTTTGATGTGGCAATAGGGCGTGACGTCACGGCAAGGCAAGCTGTAAACCCGCCGGTGATTTTTTCTCCTGAATACGATTCAGTTAAGAATCTAAGTCTCGTGGACAGCTACATGAACTACAGAAACACTGCTTATGTGGCTGGACAGGGTGAGGGTGTGGACAGGCGTGTCGTGGAAGTTGGGACGGCCGAGGGACTTGACCGCTTTGAATTGTTTGTCGATGCCCGGGATGTAGCTGAAGAGACTGAGGATGACCCGCCACAGCCAAGGCCTGAACAAGAGATTATTGATGACCTTGAGAACCGCGGGCAGCAGTACCTGGCTGATTATGCAGCAGTTTTCACGCTGGAAGGGCAGATTCTGACCAACTCACCTTTTCAGTACGAAAGAGATTGGGACCTCGGAGATGTGGTGACGGTACAGAATCTTGGCTGGGGTGTGACAAGGGATGCCAGGGTTACAGAAGTAAAAGAGATATACGAACCTTCCGGCTTTCAGTTGGAGGTAACATTTGGGCAATCGCCTCCAACGTTGATACGAAAAATCAAGCAAGAGTTAAAACAGATGAGTGCAGAAGTGCGGAGATAACGAAAGGAACACAGCACCCGGTAGGGTGTTTTTTATTGGAGGTGAGCTGTTTGGATTGGGCTGTCATTGTATCAGCCGCAGCTGCCATTTCGGGCATCATCCTTGGCTGGCTTGGACGGGCCCGGACAATTCGCAAGGACGGCGCAGAGGACGGAGAGTTGCGGGCCTCGGTGAACTACATCCGCCAGGGCGTCGATGACCTGCGGGTGGAACTCCGGGCTCAAGGCCAGCGGTATGACTTGCTTGCCGAACGTGTCACTCGGGTTGAGGAAAGTGCGAAGCAAGCACACAGGCGGATTGACCGAATCGAAGCTGAGGGGAGAGGTAATTAATGGACACCGGACAACTTTTCACTTGGGAAGCGCTCGCCACAATGGGGGGCGCTTCTTTGTTGACCTATTTCGTCGTTCAGTATACAAAGAGCCTCATTGACCGGTTTGCGGCCGGCTGGCTGCCGACGGATTTGTATGCAGTGATTGTCGCCAGCATCATCCTAGTGACAGCGCAGCTGGCGCTCGGTGCGAATCCCGCTGACTGGCGCGTGTATGTGCTGGCTGGGGCCAACGGGTTCCTCGTGGCGGCCGCAGCCGGGCAGATGCAGCGAAAGGCGATTGAACCACCTGGAAACGGAAAGAGGGAGGATGATGCAAATGCTTAAGATATACGATGATGCCGGACACGGCGGGGCTGATCCCGGGGCTGTTGGGAATGGAGTAAGAGAAGCAGATGTAGCGTTGGCAGTTTCTCTTAACGTCGCAGACCATTTACGTCGTCATGGATTTGAGGTAAAACTTTCGCGAACAAGCAACGCAGGAAAAAGCCTTCAGGCAAGAACAGACGAGGCAAATAAATGGGGTTCCGATGCGTTTATTTCGATCCATTGTAACGCTTCGGCTTCTCCGGAAGCGAACGGATTTGAAATTTGGCACACCATTCATGAGACAAAATCGAAAGGTGACGAGCTGGCTAAAGCAATCGAAAAATGGATGGACATACTGACACCACTTGCAAATCGTGGTTCAAAGTCAAAGGCCAGTAAGAAGAATCCGCAAGATGACTACTATCATGTCATCAGAGAGACCAGGATGCCAGCCGTCATCGTGGAGATTGGGTTTGTATCCAATCCCAAAGACGCTGCCTATCTCAAATCAGCTTCCGGCCAGGCGGCCATCGCGGAAGCCATCGCTCGTGGGGTGGTGGAATGGGCAGGATTGAAGTGGCAGCCAGCGGGAACATCTCAGAAGCAGGATGACGGCAAAAAGTACCGCCTGCTGACTGGAACATTCGCTGACCGACAGGAAGCGGTGGCCGCGGCCGAGAAGTTGCTGCGGCAATTCAGCTGGACGGTTTACGTCATCGAGTCTGGCGACAAGTACCGACTGAAAACCGGTACGTTTTCTAGTCGGCAGGATGCTGAGGCGGCAGCCGAAAAGCTGCATAAACAGTTTGGATGGCTCGTTTACGTTATTGATGCTTGACAAGCATCTTTGCAAATGTGGAATAGACGGCAACAAAACACTCCGGCCGAGCGCCGGGGATTTTTTTGTTTGGCCAAGACTTTCCACTATCATTTCGAACATCCGTTTGCATATAATAAAATCAAACAAACGTTCGAGGTGGTATCATGATTCGTCAGCTGAGGTGAGGCCCGTGTACAATTCAGGAGGAGAAACATACTGCGGACCCTGGACAGTGCGCTGGAACTTCCACATGGAGCCTTTCGCAAAGGATGGGGAATCCACTGGATTTGGCCGCTTTGTTGGTCTTGTTGATGGTTTAGCTGTGGCTCAGATGTGGTTTGTTCCGGGCGGCGTAAAAATAGAACATGCCCAGGGATATGCTGTGCAGCTCGATATCGAAAGAAAAGAAATAACCATTCTTCAAAAGATGTGAAATTCTATATTGCATGTTTTTTGCTTTTATGATATTTTTGTGTCGGGCGGGAAGAAAGTCCCAGCTAGGTGTACGTGCCGACGACCGGCACGTGATAGATAGTACCTCCCGACATGGGAGCGGTGTGCCGATGATGTCATCATCGGCGATAAATACCATTCTTGTGAATGGGTACGCGGCATTTAGGTGCTGCTATAAAAAAGGTTAAATGGGATAATACGCCTTTGGCGTGTGTGGTTTAAAAAGGCTATCTGGATATTTATCCGGGTGGCCTTTTTGTGTTTTTTTCGGGCGACCTGGGTAAATATCAAAATTTTTCCTTGAATGCAAAAGGGGGAATGGTTAAACTTGGAGATACCGAATATACGTTCGGTTTTTGGGGGCAAAATATGTCGATGCGAACACCGACACATTATCATAGAAAGGAAGAGGCTTTTGAAAAAAGAGGTTTCGGTTGAAAGGCTGGCCGAGCTGCTTGGGATTGATCTGAATGAACTCATTGAAGTTATTCATTCAGCTCGGAAAACTGCCGAAGGGAGCGAAGGAAAGCAATGATAGCCTTCGCTTCCTTTTTTGTCAATGGTTTTCCATCCAGCGTTAATTTAAATCGCTTTAATAATTCATTATCTGAGAGCTCTAACTTTGTCAAAAACTCATGTTCGGTTTCATATTTTGCAGTTTCTTTGCTATCGACATCATGTATTTTCATTCCATGTTTTCTTGCTAATTTTTCCAGATCGTCAGCAAAGTCAAAGACGGTTTTTCCACTAATATAATAATCGTCTAAACTCTCTAAACCTCTTTTGATTGTTCTGTAATTGTAATGCTCGTTAAACTCATGTTTCGCGTATTCTATATCTTCTTCGGTTATGTCTCCCTCATCAGCATTTAAAAAATTCATTTCATACCATTGATCGAATATGTCTGTGGCAGGTCCAAGTGGTAGGTGTCCTGCGAACGTATAGAATATGTCTTTGTGAAATTTTTCCTCAAACCAACCTTCATCATCAGTAAATAATTTCAGTAGCGACAATACTTTTTCCATTGTTTTCTTCTTATTTTGGTAGACATTGATGAGCTCAAGATCTTTTTCACCTAATAGTTCAGATGCAGAGACTCCTAAGGCGTTAGCGATTTTAATCAATGTTTCAGCCGATGGATATTTAACTCTTCCGCTTAGCAAAGATGTGATCGTGGATTGTGGCAGTCTTGCTTCCTTTGCTAACCGATACTTCGTCCACCCTTTCTCCTTCAATAACTCCTCAATTTTTTCAATCACAGACACTTATTTTGTGCCTCCTTAAACGTATTTTTGTTGGCGTTGATTATTATCCCCAGCAAAGGCGTTTCTAGGTTAGAAATACTTTATATCTAGATATCGACATATCAATTCTACGTTGTATATGACGAAATGTCAACATATCGTGAGAAAAACTAAGAAAATAAGAGAAAATATGACAAAATATGGTTATAACGATGTTTGACTATAACGATATGTCGTCGTATTTTTGTCTTGGAGGTGAGAACGTGACAGGGCACAATCTCGGTTTAGTCATCACGAGATTACGGAAAGAGCGTGGTATGACGAGATATCGTCTTGCTAGGGAAAGCGGGGTGTCTTATTCGTACTTGGTTGGTATTGAAGAAGGCAAACACAGTCCGTCGATGAACATCGCCCTAAAAATCGCCGCAGCGTTGGGAGTAACTGTTGCTGAGTTGATTAGAGAGGAGGAGTTGCATGAGCAGAACAACTGAAGTTGCGAATCCCCAAATCTTTAATCACCAACTGTTTGGGGAACTGCCTGTGATGGTGGTTGATGGTGTTGAGTGGTTTGGGGCTTCAGAGGCTGCTATTGCACTTGAATTTTCCAATCCGCATGCAGCCATCAAAAACCACGTAGAAGAAGATGACCTAACGGTCCGTGAGGTCATGGATTCCCTTGGTCGAACCCAAAAAAAGAAATTTGTCAATGAATCTGGCCTTTATTCACTCATTTTCGGCGCTGCCCGCCAGGGTAATAACCCGGAAATCAGAGAGAAAGCCAAGGCGTTCAAGAGATGGGTAACTGCTGAAATCCTTCCGGCCATTCGCAAGCACGGCGCCTACATGACCGAGCAGACAATCGAACGAGCATTGACTGATCCTGACTTTTTGATTCAGTTGGCCACGCAACTGAAAGCAGAAAGAGAAGCCCGAAAGGCACTGGAGGCACAGATCAAGCAAGACAAGCCTTTCACCACTTTCGGGAAGTCGGTTGCTCACTCAAGTGATGCAATAACATTTGGGGAGTTTGCGAAGCTGTTGAACAACAACGGCATCAAAATTGGACGGAACCGGTTGTTCGATTGGATGAGAAAAAATGGCTATCTCATCAAGTCAGGCCGTGAGAAGAACAAGCCAAAACAGCAATATGTGGAGCAAGGCCTTTTTCAGGTAAAAGAAAGCGTGGTACATGCAGTTGATCATGATTTCATCAGAATAACCACACTCATTACGGGCAAAGGACAGCTGTATTTTTTGGAGCAGCTCAAACAAACCTTTGGGGGAGGTGAGAAAGGTGAAGGTGCGAGTAGGTGACTGGCTGGCTACGCCGCCACGTATCAGGATGCTGCTGCTTGAGCTTGCGGCTAAATGCCAGCACAAGAAGTGAAGGTATCTCTAACCTATGGATACCTTTGAGAGAGGGGAGAAAGCGATGCACATAAGCTTCCGCACCTTGAAACTCCACAATTACAAAAGTCACCGCGATCTGGTCGTTGAATTTGGGCCAGTGACCAGAATCAGCGGTGACAACGCAAAAGGTAAATCCAGCATATTAGAGAGCATTTCATGGACATTATACGGCACTTGCCCATATGGCAGCAAGTTGGACCCGTCGCCGATTGGATATGACTACGACGAAGTAAAGGCGGAACTGTTGCTCACGGTTGACGGCAAAGACATTCTGTTGGGACGCGGTTTGGTCAAGGGGAAAGCAAAGTATTGGATCAATGAAGTTCCGGCGAAGGCCACCGAGTATGAAGAAGTAGTCAAGTCAATGTTCGATAAGGATTTATTCCTGGCGCTCTTCAATCCATCCTACTTCTTTTCGCTTCACTGGGAAAAGCAGCGATCCATGTTGTTGCAGTACGTTCCGGCGCCGACCATCCGAGAAGTCGTTGAGCATCTGCCTGCACCACAAGCGGAAGTGCTAACGCCTCTACTGAAAAAATGGTTGCTTTCAGACATTGAAGCCATCCACCGTGATAACAAGAACACGAAGGACAAGCAGTACATTGCTGCCAAATCCCGTACCAAAACGCTGCAGGAGCAGCTGGATGCGGCGACCGGTGCGGCCGGGAACGTAGACGTCATGGCGGCACAGAAAGAAATCGAGCGCCTGGACACTGCAATTGCCGAGGCGAGACAAAAGATTTACGAAGCTGACCAAAACAACCGGCGCATCACGGAGCTGCAAGGAAGAATCCGAGCCCTCCTTGAACAGCGCGACCGCATGAAGGCCCAGTTCCCGACGCTAAAAAACGAACCAATTGAAGATACCTGCCGCGTGTGCGGACAAGCCTTGCAGGGTGAGGCACGGGCCAGGGCCGAGGAGGACAAGAAAAAGCGGATTGAGCAGTTTAAGGCCGAGTTTGACATGGTAGTGCAAGAGCGCAAGCAGCTTGAGGAAGAGTTGGCGGCCATGGAATACATCGACGTGTCTGAGCAGCTGGAAGAAATCCGGCGGCTCGAACAAGAGCGCATGGCCCTTGTCGAAGGCGTCCGGCGTTTTGAAAGTCTGCATGAGCTGGAGCAAAAGCTCGAACAGGCCAAAGCGGACGAACAGGCGACGCTGGAGAGTTTGCGGGAGTCTACGTTCATCTTGGATGCCGTCAAAGCATTCCGAGCGAAAGAAGCGGAGTTGCAGGCCGAAAAGGTTCAAAGCCTCTTCACCGCGCTGTCCATCCGGTTGTACGAGCAGCAGAAGAACGGGGAAATCAAGCCCACTTTTGAGATCGAATACGACGGTCGCCCGTACAGCAAGTTGTCCCTCAGCGAAGGCATCCGGGCTGGTCTGGAGCTGCGGGACGTTCTGAGCGAACAAAGCGGCATCATCGCCCCTTGCTTCATCGACAACGCCGAGAGCATCACGCATTTCCGGCGGCCAAAAGGTCAGCTCATCATCAGCCGTGTGGTGGCCGGGCAGGAATTAAAGATTGAGTTGGGTGACGCCGAATGAAAAACGGCAAGCGGCCGACATGGAGGCAAAAAATCGCAATGCAGTGGGCTGGCCTAAATCCCGCGAATTGGCTGGTGAGCAAGGTTGGACCAGATTACCTGCTGCTGGTCCACCGCCATACCGGAACGACCAGGAAGATACCGAAGGGGGACTGATCGGCATGACCCAAGAATTTTATGCCTACTGCTATCCGGAGCCTGGAGGTTGGCACACACCTCCAGTGACATTACGCAGTCCGGAAGAAGTCTATCGTTACACGCAGCTCCACAAAAAACTGTTTCGAGAAATCCGCGTGACAGATTCCAGCGATCACGTTGTTGTTCAGATAATCGATGGAAAGTACACGTGGCCGGAAGAATGGAAACAGTTGAATGAGATCAACAAGTGAAGGAGGCTCATCAATGCAAACAAAAGAAATTTCCGTCGGTTTCATGTACACGAAAAACTTGGGCAACTACCAGTCGCTCAAAGTTGATGCTGGTGTCGTGATGACGGTCGAGGACGGGGATGACATCGAAGAGGTTTACCAAAAGGCTTGGGAGACAGTGAAAAAGCAAGTGAAGCGAGGACTTGAATCAGCGAATGGGGGGAACTTTTGATGAGCAAGGCATTGGCATCAGTAAACACAGAGGCGGTTGTTGGAGGGTTCACTCAGGCCGAATTGGACACCTTGAAGGCGACCATTGCCCGCGGCACAACCAACGAGCAGTTTGCGCTGTTTGTGCAGACGTGTGTGAACGCCGGTTTGAACCCGTTTCTCAATCATGTGCATTGCATTGTTTACCAGGGCAAGGATGGCCCAACCATGTCAATCCAAGTCGCTGTCGAGGGCATTCTCTACCTTGCCCGGCAATGCGAGGGGTACAAAGGTATCGATGTGCAGTTGGTACACGAAAACGATGACTTCAAGGTTGGGCGCGATGAGCAAGGCAACATCAAAATCAAACAGCACGAATTTGGGTTCCCGCGCGGCAAGGTAATCGGCGGCTATGCGATTGCACGGCGTGAAGGATTTCCAGACGTGGTTGTAGTCATGGAAGTTGACGAGGTTGAACACATGCTCAAAGGCCGCAACGCTCACAAGTGGCGCGAGTGGTTCAATGACATGTTCAAGAAGCATATCGTCAAGCGTGCGGCAAAGCTGCAATTCGGCATCGAGATTGCCGAAGATGAGCACGTTCCGTCCGGTGTGGATGTGGTGCCGGAGTACAAGCTCAGACCGGATGCAATCGACGTGACGCCGCAGGAGCCGATGAAGGCACCGGAGTCGGTCCAGCAGGAGGACAAACCCGACGAGGAAGCCGCCACCAAAGAAAAGTTGACCGCAGAAATCAAAGATAAGTTCAAACGGCTGGGCATCACAACAGCTGCCGGCCGGAAAGAGTTCTTCGAGCAAAACGGCATCTCGTTCAAGGATCCAAAAGACCCGACAATCGCGGAGATGACCGGGTTGATCAAGGTCTTGGACATGCATCTAGCGCAGCAAGCGGACGATGACCTGCTGGAGTGAGCGGCCATGATGGTCAACATCCTTGCCGGCGGATCGGGCGGCAACTGCATCGCCGTCCGGTCCGGCAACATCACAATACTAATCGATGCCGGCATCCCGGCCGCAAAAATCGAGCGGCACCTGCTGGACGCGGGCATTCGGCCGGATGAAATCGCCGGAATCTTCATCACCCACGCACACAAGGATCACGTGAAAGGCCTACCACTTGCGAACAAATACCACATACCGGTGTATGCGGCAGAGGGGGAGTGGAAGGACATTCACGGCGTGGACGAATATTTGCAATGCACTCTTGTACCAAGCAAACCTCATTATGTCCGCAGATTTGTTGTGACGCCTTTTGAAACGCATCATGATGCCTACGAACCGCTTGGATTGGCAATTGAGGTTGACGGCAAAAAGGTTTCCATCTGCCTCGACACCGGACTCGTCGATGACGAGATGCTGGATGCGATGCAGGGCAGTGACATCATCGTGATGGAAGCCAACCACGACCCGGATATGTTGGCGGCCAGCGACTACCCGGACAGCGTCAGGGAGCGCATCCTTTCCGACAGGGGGCATCTGTCGAATCAGCAGGCAGCAGAGGCGTTGTCCAGGCTGGTCCAGGGCCGGGGCGAACGGGTATACCTCACACATTTGTCGCGGAAGAACAACCTGCCGGCACTGGCCAGGATGACGGTTGAACAGGCTCTCAAGCGGAAGGGATTTAAAAACGGTACGCACTACCATCTGGAGGTGGTTTGAGTGGACGTTGTAAGGGTGACCAAGCAAGTCTTCACTTTAACTGAAAAAGGAACCATACACGCTGGGGACGTGTTTTTGGCCGATCGCCGTTTGGGTGGTTGGATGATTATCGATGGGAAGTTTAACGGCTACTTCTTGCATGAACATGAAGCGGAGCTTGTACCCGAATTTGAACAGATGAAGAAGGAAGTAACGGAGTTGAAAAAGCGATATGAACAGGCTGTCCAGGTTCGGGAGCTACTACAAAAGGAAATCGACGAACTCAACCAGGAGCGGAAGGCGCTACTCCTGGCCGTGGATAAGCAGAAGGTTGTGATCCCGGAGGAAGTTGCCGAGGCGATCGAACAGATAAGAATGTCCGGACATGAATGGGAGTTATTTTACAATGACCACATCTATCAAAGAGCCAATGGGTCAAATCGGTATTTTCAAGTCATCGCTGATTACATGCAAAAGATAACGAACGTAAAAACGTACTTTTCCGCACTAATCAACGGATACACAACAAAAGAAGAAGCCCTTGAAGAACAGGTAAGCCACATGCTCCACGAGTGGCTTGAAGCTGAATACGAGGGGGATGAGGAAACAGATCGCCGTGAATTTGCCAAAAGGCTAGTCAGTTTCATGAGGAGAGAGTTGGCACAAAGCGGGTGAGGTGAGTGGCAAACCCTCAATTGGAAGACGGCCACACCAGGATAGCGAACGAAATCCTTGACCATATCATGCAAGCCAGTCTCAACGGCACGCAGTTTCGCCTTGTTTTGGCGATCTGGCGCTACACATACGGATTCCAGCGCAAAGAGCACGAGATGTCGCTCAGCTTCTTGGCACAAGCCATTGGCGCCAGTCGAAGCCAGGTTGACAGGGAGCTGAAAACACTGATTGAGCGAAAAATCATCACCATCGTTGGGACTGGCCAGAAAGGGGGGCGAGTGATTCGGTTCAACAAGAATCATTCCGAGTGGTGTCCTCTAAATAGAGGACAGACCAAAGTGTCCTCTAATCAGAGTACAGAACTGTACTCTAATCCGAGTACTAAGAAAGAAAAAACTAAAGAAAAAAAGAAAAATACTCGGCAACGTAAAACGTATGCCGAGGACAGCACCTACTTTAAGATGGCCAAATACTTCTATGAGAAGGTTTCAGCAGTGGCAGAGGCAGAAGGATTGAAGCATCTCACAATCAAGGCAGACCTTCAAAAATGGGCTGATGAGTTCAGGAAGCTGGTAGAGCTGGATGGATTAAAGGATAAGCATCTGATAAAGGACGTTATGGACTGGGTTACAACGGATGACTTCTGGAAAACAAACATCCTCAGCGCCAAAAAGTTTCGACAGAAGTTCGGGGAACTGGCGCTGAAAATGAAGGTTGCACAAAAGCCAAGGCAACAACGCCAACCTGACCCGCGTGACAAAGAGATTGCATTTCAGAGATGGGTAGCGGAGGGGAATGATCCGGATGCTTTCGATTGGACCAATTGAGGCAACAGTAGACATCACAGCCGAGCAGTCGGTCCTCGGAGCGGTGTTCCTGGAGCCGGAAATATTGGATGAACTCACATTCCTGGAGTCCCGGGATTTCTATAGCCCACGACACCAAAAAATCTTCGAAGTCATGCGCTATCTCCACGAGAGGGGCATGGCGGTGGATGTTGTCACTGTGGCTGAGGAATATCTGAAGTTTGGCCGCATGGATGATATGGGCGGTGTGACATATCTTACCGAACTTGTTCAAGCCTGTCCGACCGCTGCCAATGCTGTGCATCACGCCCGTATCGTTCGCTCCAAGGCCATCCGCCGGCGTGGGGTGGAGACGGCGCAGAAAATCGCAGAGCTGGCGCATGAGGACTTCGAATCGGATGAGGATTACTTTTCGGCGGTTGAGGCGTTGGTCAGCGATATGAGGCCGCAGGAAGTCGGAAAGATGCGCAGTTTCCGGGAGACCAGGGAGCAATACTTCCGGCATCTGACGAAAAAAGCCGAATTCATCCCGACTGGCTTCAAACAGTTTGACGATTGGGCGCACGGGTTGTGGCGTGGTTGGCTCTTTGTATCCGCCGGCCGGCCAAGCGTCGGAAAAACAGCGCTGGTCCTGCAAAGGTTGCTCGGTATCGCAAGGCAAAACGCTGGCGTGGTGCTTTTGTACAGCCAAGAGATGGACGAGAACCAGATAAAGGACCGGATGATTGCGTGTGCCTCAGGCGTCAACTACAGCCGCATCAAAAACAAGAACCTGACCGACAACGAACTGGCCATGATCCGTCACTACTATGACGAGTTTGAAGCATTGCCGATATTCATCCAGGACTCATCAGGTGTGAGCATCGATGAGATTCGAGCAACGGCCAGGTTGTTCAAGCGCCGGTACGGGAAAATCGCCTGCATAGCAGTGGACTACCTACAAATCATGTCCATCCCGCAAAAGCGGGGAGAGACCCGTGCCCAGGCCATCGGCCGCGTGACAAGCGCAGCGAAGCAAATAGCCCGCGACATGGACTGCTGCTTCATGATGCTCAGCCAAATGACGAGGGAATCGGAGCAAAAGAAAAAGCCTCAACTTTCCGATTTGCGCGAATCTGGAGCGATTGAACAGGATGCCGACGTGGTGGAGTTCCTCTGGCACGACCCGAACGACAGTGATCCCAACGGCAAAGTAATCCAGCAGACAATCGCAAAAGGCCGAGATATTGGGGTCAACGAGTTCAGGTTGTTATTTCAGGGCTGGTTGCAACGATTCAAGGAGTTGCCACTGAGATGAGTATGGTGAACGAGCGGAGGATCGAGACAGAGGAGCAGTACCAAAAGTCGCTGCAGTGGCTCGTGGAAAAGGCGCAGCTCATTGAGCACCCGCTTCTGGACGAGCAGTCGCGGGAAAAGCTGCTCAGGCAATACGACTTTGTCGCAAGCAAAGTGATTGAATACCGGCGGAACAGGTCGCCGAAGGAAAAACGCAAGGAGGAAATATCTGATTGGTTGGACGATTAGGAGGGTCTGAAATGCCTGGTTATCCAATTCTCAATAAAGCAAACGAGGCCAAAGCTGTTGGAAATGGGCCGGTGGTCACATACAAACTGTCGGAAGAAGAGCTTGCGAAGTATAGAGGGGAAAATCAAGAAATGCAAAAACCCAAGCCTGCAGAGCAGGAGCAACAAGAGAAGACAAATGGACTCCACAACCGCAAATACAACATTACAAAAGAGTTTTTGGAAGCGGAGATCGCGGCCGGCAAGTCGCAAACACAGATCGAACGTGAACAGGGCATGCGTGAGGGTACGCTTTACTACTACATCAAGAAGTACGGTATCAAGTACGAATCGAAACGCGGGAAAAAAGGATCCGGTAAGCATCGAGAAGCAGAACCGTCAAATACAGTCTCGGAGCAAAAAGCTGAATCGGCATACTCGGTCCAGGAACAAAAGCAGGAGACGGGACCAGACGACATCATCAACCGGCCGGCACATTATGTTGCTGGCGGAATCGAGACGATCGAATTTATCAAAGCAAAGCTGACGCCTGAGCAATTTGAGGGTTATTTGGCCGGCAACGTTCTGAAATATCTCTCACGCTACAGGCACAAGAATGGTCTGGAAGACTTGCGAAAAGCTGGATGGTATTTAACCAGATTGATTGCAGAAATGGGCGGAGATACGAAATGGACAGACTGACTATCCTGCAAGAACTTGCTGAAGCCCGGCGGGAATACTGCCGGCTGCTCGAAGCCGAGAAACACGCAGACCCCGTATATGTGGATGTTGTTGTGCTGCAAATCATGGCCCAGACAAAGCGTCTGGAGGCGCTAAGACGGGAACTGGAGGCCGCCGGATGAGGGAGGGGTGAACATGCCACCTAAGCGAAACATGCCCATCCACCTATCACGCCACGCTATCCGGCGCTGGCGGGAAAGGGTTGGCAACGACAGAGTGGTATCCATCCAGGGTTACATGCGGAGAGCAATCACGTCCGCCATCAAGCGAGGCGTCCTGGTGGACAAGCAGGGGGCTGCCACCATCAACGTGACGCCGGACGGAATAAAGGCGGTGGTGGCGCCGAGTGTAAGAGGCGGATGGGAAGTGTTGACAGTGTGGGTAGAGGAGAAACGGAGGGAAACGAATGAGATGCAAATATCCGCAGTGCAACAGGAATGCAGCGACAACGTGGGCGCAGGTGCCATTGTGCCACATGCACAAGAGTGTTATCGAAGCGGAAACGGCACGCTACTACGCGAACGAGCGGAGCGTGCGGATTAAATACGAAGACCGGACTGAGTATCTGAAAATCGCACACCTGATTCCGTGGTCGCAGGTGAATATAGGGAAGGTGATGCCGAGTGGCAAGGTTCGTTGGGATTGATCCGTCGACCAAAACCGGCTTTGTTGCACTTGACGAACATGGCAACGTCGTTCGAGCAAAGGAGCTGACTGGCGTCGGAGGCAGCGACCCCAAGCGCATGGTGACGCTCATCGACGAGGTGATGCGTCACCTTCAGCCTGAGGACATCATCTGCATCGAAGGTTTCGGATTTGCCAGCCAGCAGGCCATCCAGCTCGGAGGTATCGGGTGGGGCATTCGGATGGCACTCTATCGGCGAGGAATCGCCTATACAGAAGTGAGCCCGTCACAGGTAAAAAAGTTTGCCAGCGGCAAAGGCAATACCAAGAAAGACGAGATGGCCGTACACATTTACAAACGCTGGGGCTTTGAACACAGCAGCGACAACGTCCGGGACGCCTTTGTTCTGGCACAGATTGCGCGGGCAGTGAATAGGAGAAAAACGGCTGTTTATGACGAGTACATGCTACCGACTTATCAACTCGAAGTAATCAACAGCATTGTCAATCCGCCAAAAAAGCTGAAGAGGAAGAAGGTTGCGAAATGAATGCTCAGATGTCTTTATTTGAAGAATCAATACGCATCGAATGCGAGCATTGCGGGGCGGTTTTTATTCTTTACCCAAAGACAGCAGAGAATTTCAAGCAGGTTCACGGGTGCTACAAAAACAGAGAGGTGAATGAAAAGTGAAAACCACGCTGAACGTTTTGTTCAAGAAGATGCAGAAAGACGACAAAAAGGAAGTGCTGCACTTCCAAGTGCAAGGCGATGAGCTACCCCATGCTGAGAAGCTGGTGGAGATGGCTGGAGGCATCGTTCTGTTCGAGATCGACGGAAGCGACGCCGGCGAGATGACCGCAGAGTTCGCAACGTTGCAACGGGACAGCAAAAAGACGGTGCTCAAGTTCAACGTGAAGGGTGACAACCAAGATAAAATCATCAAACTGTATCCTCTTGCCGGCACAAACGTGACGCTGAGCCTTGAGCCGGCGCAAATGAGCATCGAGGACTTTTATGACGAACCGGATGCGGGCCTGCGATACACAGTGAACCAGGACGGGACGGTCGATGTGGACCAGAATCAAGTGACGCTTGACGAGGTAGCAGCAGCCGCCGACAATGTGGCAGACCTGGAAGCGGTGCGGAGAAAGAGGCGCAAGAAAGATGATTCGGGCGCCCTGGATGATGACTTGTTGCCGGATGTTTCCGATGATGATTTGCCGTTTTGAGGTGACCAGCATGGAAGGCATCGGCATCAAAGATTCAAACGGCAGGCCAATCTCAGAAGGTGACACAGTTTCAGTCAAGGTCAAAACATGGTACGGATTCCTGGAGATTTGCCGTGGGCCGATCAGATTCATCACCGACGACCTTAGCAGCTGGGGATGTGGGTATGCTGTGATGAACACGCATCGTGGCCCCACGTTCCTCAGCAGCATATCCAAGTCAAACACGGTGATTGAGGTAGTTGAAGAAATGGAAGGAGTTG
The DNA here is from genome assembly GCA_002159075.1 of Bacillus thermozeamaize. NCBI lineage: Bacteria > Bacillati > Bacillota > Bacilli > Caryophanales > Bacillaceae > Bacillus > Bacillus thermozeamaize. The sequence continues at coordinate 25,794 of LZRT01000098.1, read as the reverse complement.
AGCAGCGTGGATAAATTCAAGTGTCCATACTGCGGGGGAAGGTTTCTGGCGAGAACAACGATCATTCCTGATGAGGATGAGATTGAAAGAGAATTACGCCGAGAGCTTATCCAGTATTTGCATGGCCAGCAGCCGCACAAGGGTTACATTGAGCGAGTCGATGGAGAGAAGGATGCTTATAGATTTGAGCTGCAGCTTTACGATTCACCCGAAGGTGACACGTGGGTGTCAGGGATTGTTCGCTGGCATCCGCGGGGAGAGTTGCAGATTGAAGAGTTGAAGAGCTGGCAAATGTAAGTGTGCATTTGACCAATGATGTGCAAGGAGGTTTTTGAATGCGTGAATTAAAGTTCCGGGCATGGTCAATCGAAAAACAGTCATGGGTATATTTCAGGATTGACAATGTACCAACATGGGTACATCCGGCAGAGGTTTATCAATACATTGGCCTTAAAGACAAGAACGGGCGGGAAATTTATGAGGGAGACATAGTGACAGGTTGGTTTAATAACCAAAAAATTGTAGGACAGGTATTTTACGGCAGTAATGCTGCATTTTTCATTCAACGAAAAGATTTGTTAGGCATCAGTTTAATTAACGCCGATAGTTGGCTAGAAGTAATTGGTAATGTTTATGAAAATCCAGAGTTACTTAATGCATAATTCGTAGATTTTACGCCACGCCCCGGCGCCGACCGGGGCAATCCTCAACAAGAGGGTGACACGATGCAACAATTCGAGCTGCCGGAGCTGGACAGAAAGAAAACAAAAGAAGCGGTTGAGAACGCGCTGCGGACATACCGGTTGTACAAGTATCTCACCTTTGAGGAACGGGAGCCGGTGATCACGCCCAGGTACGAGCTGGCTGAGGGCGGTCGGAGCAACAGGGTTAGCGACCAAACCGCCGCTGTGGCTATACACAACGTAGACGGCCGGGAAGAGCATGAGCGGCGCCGGCGGTACTGTGAACGCATCGAAAGGGCGGTCAGCCGGCTTCCGAGGATGGAGCGGTTTCTCATCGAGGAACGGTACATGTGCCAGGAGGCTGATTATATCACGGATTACCATGTTTATAACTTCAAGTTTCAGCCGCCAATTTCTCAGCCTACATACGCGAAAATCAGGTGGCGGGCGTTCTACAGGCTTGCACTTAGCCTGAATATCGCAGTTGTAAAGGGTGATGGCGAAGATGCAACATGACCAAGCGATTGGGCATAGGGTTAAACAGGTGATGCTTATGGGGAAAAGAGACAGAAAGCCTTACAAAATCAGACTTGTCCCAACCGATGGCGACCCGGAACAAATCATCAAAGAACTGGTTGAAGAAAAAATACAATCCGTATTGCATAAACGAAATGCATTTTTTTATAATGATTCCAGACGTAACCAAGCAACGGGGGTAATTCGTAATGACAGCAAAAAATAGAGCAGTGGCATATGTCCGGGTATCAACAAAACGGGAATCCCAAAAGGACAGCCCTGAGCATCAGAAAGCCGCGATCGAAGCCTACGCCAGTGAGTTGGGTCTGGACATCATCAACACGTATGAGGACAGGGACACTGCCACATCCATTGTCGCCAGGCCTGAGGTGCAAAAGATGGTTGCAGACGCACAAAAAGGGTTGTTTGACACAATCCTTTTTTCGTCTTTGTCGCGGTTTTCTCGGGATGCTCTCGACTCGATCAGTTTGAAACGGATGCTGGTAAATGCGCTTGGCATCCGGCTCATTTCAATTGAGGACCTTTATGATTCGGCCAAAGACGACAACGAGATGCTTTTCGGCATTGTGTCAATCGTGAACCAGAAGCAAAGCGAGCAAATCGGGATTGCTTCAAGGCGTGGAATACGGCAGTCTGCACTGAAAGGTAACTTCACAGGGAGCCGTGCACCTTATGGATATAAAAAGGTAATTGTAAATGGAAGAAAAACGCTTGAAGTGGTTCCTGAACAAGCCAAAGTGGTGCAGATGATTTTCGACTTGTATGTAAATCAAAAGATGGGAGAAAAGGAAATCGTCAAGTATTTGAACGAGAAGGGCATCCCATCAGCAAAGGGCGGAACATGGGGCGTCACGAGCGTGCAGTACATATTGCAAAATGAGGTATACACAGGCAGAAATGTTTTTTGTAAATACACTGTTGTTAAGGTGTATGATGACATTTCCGATATGCATAATCGTCGGAGGAAGCTGGTTCGCCGTGAAACAAGTGAATGGGAACGGACTGAGTTTAGAACACATGAACCCATAATTGATGATGAGATGTTCGATAAAGCACAGAAAATCCGGTTGATTCGTGGTGGCGGCATGAGAGGTGGTAGGAAAAAGTTTTCCAACGTGTTTGCCAAGATGATTTTCTGCAAGCATTGTGGTTCTGCCATGGTGTCCATGTCTGGGAAAGGTAGTGAGAAATACAGGTATTTGGTTTGTTCTCGTAGACGGCGACATGGTGATGCCGGGTGCCATAACAACAAGTGGGTCCCATACTATCCTTTTCGCGATGATTTGATTGGAATGTTGGTGGACAGGCTTTCGAAGGCGATAGACAGTGAATCGTTGGCTGATGAAGCGGCAAAAAGTGCGACGATTGATGAACGTGATTTTGAGAAAGAGATAAGCCACATCCAGCGAAAGATTCAGGACAACCGCAGGTTGCTTTTCGAGATTAGGCGCCAGAACATGCTTGGCGAAATCGACAACGAACAATATGCCTTTGAGCGTGAGCAATATGAGCATGAGATAGAGAAGCTTGAAAAAAAGCTGGATGAGCTTGAAAAAAAGAAGGCCGATGCCGACGACAAAGAAAGGCTAAAGGCTGAGATAAAAGAGGCAATCGATGAACTGACATCGATTGAAAGCTATGATGACACCGAGAAGACACGAATCATTCTGAGCAAGATGATTGAACGGATAACTGTTGATGTTGATGGTAACATCGACGTATACACGCCGCTTGGGAAGATACTTTAATTTTTCCTTTTTTATGTGCTTGAAAATACATTACGAATGTCATTCAAAAATTGGGAGTAAAAGGTCGTTCTCAAGCGGTGGTTGAGTTGGTTCGGCTTGGAGAGTTAGAGCTGTAATTATGAACCCATTGAACCCCACCCTCAAGATGGGGTTTTCTTATGTTGATTTTCTCTTATCTGTGCTATGATCATCCTAGATCTGCCGTAAAGGGGGAGTCCCATGCACCGGCCAGGGTATCCGCACACGTACGAAATCATTTTGGAAATCGAAGAAAGCTTGCGCAAGATCACCCACCTGATGAAGCAAAAAAACCGGGAGCTTCTGCAGCAGTTTAACATCACCCCGCCGCAGTTTTTGGCATTGCAATGGCTGTATGAGGAGGGCGAATTGACGATCGGCGATCTCAGTTCCAAGATGTTCCTTGCCTGCAGCACGATTACCGATTTGATCGATCGGATGGAACGGCATGATCTGGTGGAGCGGGTGCGAGACACTTCCGATCGCCGCGTTGTGCGGCTCTATTTGCGGCCGAAGGGAAAACAATTGTTTGAAGAAATTGTGGAGGCCAAACGCACGTATTTGAGCCGGATTCTGGCAACTTATTCACCGGAAGAAGTACAGCGGCTGGGACGTTTCCTCAAGCGTCTGTATCAAGATCTGAGTCTCATTTGAGGCAGCAGTTACGAACGGTATGTTGGCTTCTTCTTTTTTGCGCCATGTTGCCAACATGAACAATACGAACGAAAACGAGGCGAGCATTGCATGGAACCTTCGATAGGGATCATGGATTCGGGTGTCGGAGGGTTGACGGTAGCCAAAGAAATCATGAGGCAGCTGCCGAATGAACCCCTGATCTATTTTGGTGATACGGCCCGATGTCCATATGGGCCCAGGACAGCCGAAGAAGTGCGCCGGTTTGCCTGGGAAGTGATCAACTTTCTTCAGGAGTTTCCCCTTAAAATGTTGGTTATCGCCTGCAACACCGTGACAGCCACCATGCTGGAGGAAGTACAGCAACAACTGCCGATTCCGGTTATCGGGGTGATTGCCCCTGGGGTGCGAGCCGCTTTGCAGCAGACACAAACCGGTCGGATCGGTGTGATCGGCACACAGGGAACGATTCGTTCGCAAGCTTATGAACGCCAGCTGCTTCAACAAAATCCTACGCTTCACGTCGTTTCATTGGCATGTCCGGCGTTTGTCCCGCTGGTTGAGCAAGGCAGATACCGCTCTGCCGAGGCGGAGACAGTCGTCAGGGAAGTGCTGGGGCCGCTCGTGTCAGAGCAGCTGGATACCTTGATTCTCGGCTGTACGCATTATCCGTTATTGGCTCCCGTCATTCAACGGGTGATGGGGGAAGAGGTCCGGCTGATCAGTTCAGCGGCTGAAACAGCGAAAGATGTGTATCATTATTTGAAGCGTTATCAACTGTTCCATCCGTCCACCGGCTCGGGGGTGACGAGGCAGATTTTCGTCAGCGGGGATGTCCGTCTGTTCAAGCAGATTGCCGCCGACTGGTTCGGCCGTGAGTTTGATGTGACCAGTATCCATCTCCCGCAGGTGGGATAACCGTTTCCCCTTTCGTCCAATGTTTCATGTATATTTCGCCGCAAGGCTCGTATACATGGAGTAGAAATGGACGAAGGAGGGGAAAGCAGTGCTTGTGAATAGAAAAAGCTTGAGGGTCTGGGCGCTTGTGGCCTTATCGTTCCTGGTGCTTGCAGGCTGCGGGCTTGCCTCAGAGGATGAGCCCGTCAACCTGACGCCGCCGAATACGGTGGAATGGGATGAGGATGTGAAGTTGGATCAACCGGCGGAACAGAAAGATGCCCCTTCGCAGAACGGGACGGATGAGAACAAGAACCAGGCGGCCTCCAATGTGGCGACCACGACCTTGACGTTGTACTTTTTGGATAAAAATGGGTATGTAGTGCCCGTTGCGATGAAGGTGCCCAAAGTGGAGGGCATCGCGCAGCAGGCCCTTCACTTCATGACCAAGGGAGGGCCAGGCGAGGAGTTGCTGCCGGAAGGATTTTCAGCCGTTCTGCCGCCAAACACGGAAGTTTCGGTGCATATCAAGCGGGATGAGAAGCTGGCCAAAGTAGACTTTTCAAAGGAATTCAAAAATGTGCAGTCCGGTCAGGAGAAAAAGGTTTTGGAAGCGGTGACCTACACCCTGACCCAGTTTCCCGACGTGGAAAAGGTGGAGATTACGGTAAACGGGTATCCGCTGACGGAGCTGGGGAATTATCCTGTCACCCAGCCACTGAAACGGGAGACGTTGGGCCTCAACCTGGAACTATCGGATGAGGCCCAACCGGGCCGTACGACGGCTGTGACGCTTTACTTTCAAGGCGTCAACCAGGCCGGGGACAGCTACTTGGTGCCCGTCACCCGGCTGGTACCGATGGTGACTGAGCCGAAGGCAAAAGCGCTGCGAACCTTAAAAGAATTGGTTCGCGGGCCAGAAGAAGATTCAGGGTTGACGCCTTCCCTCATGCAGACACTCAAGGTGCTGGACGTGGACTTGCAAAAAGAGACCGTGATTGCCAACCTGGACGAACACTTTCTGAGTTACCTTTCGCTTACGGAGCCGACAGAATTGTCGCCATCCCTCGAATCGCTGGTCTTGACCCTAACGGAGAATACAGGCGCGAAGCAGGTTCAGGTACTGGTCAACGGGAAGGAAGCGGTGACGGTGAACGGCAAGCCGCTCAACAAGCCCCTCACCCGTCCTGCCTGGGTCAACCCGATTTAGTCTCGCGGTGCGTTGCGGCACCTTTTTCTTTTGTCTAAACATGAACCGGTGAGGGTATGATATAATGAAACCACGTGAACGAGGGGGAGGTTGGAACAGCGAATGAGACAGGACGGTCGGGCGGCTGATCAGTTGCGCCCGGTGAAAATGACCCGGAATATTTTAAAATATCCGGAAGGTTCGGTGTTGATCGAGATTGGACACACGAAAGTGATCTGCACCGCGACCATTGAAGAGCGAGTGCCGCCTTTCATGCGTGGCCAAGGCAAAGGGTGGGTCACGGCAGAGTACGGCATGCTGCCAAGGGCGACCGAGGTGCGAAACCAGCGGGAAGCGACCAAGGGACGCCCGGGAGGAAGAACGATGGAGATTCAAAGGCTGGTCGGACGCGCCCTGCGTTCCGTGGTGGACTTGGAGATGCTGGGCGAGAGGACGATCTGGCTGGACTGTGATGTGATACAAGCCGACGGGGGAACGCGCACCGCATCGATAACCGGAGCTTATCTGGCCATGGTGGATGCGCTGGCTGGCCTTGTCCGGCAGGGAACCATTCCAAGGCTGCCGGTACAGGATTTTTTGGCGGCTGTCAGTGTGGGCGTGGTGGAGGATGAGGTCATGCTGGATTTGGCCTACGATGAAGATTCCCGTGCCACAGTGGACATGAACGTCGTCATGACAGGGGCGGGGAAATATGTCGAGGTGCAGGGAACCGGCGAAGCGGCCCCCTTTACGCAGGAACAGATGGAACTCATGCTGCGTTATGCCACTGGCGGGATCGCCGAGCTCATCCGCATCCAGAAAGAATCGCTCCGGGAATATCTCCCGCTCTTCGAATCCGCGATACAACAAACTCCTTGAGGAAAGAGAGCGTGGGGATGGAGGATCATGATGGGGATGCGGCAGGAGATTCTGATTGCCACGCGAAATCCGGGCAAGATCAAGGAGTTTCAGGCTTTTTTTGCCGAATGGGGATGGCAAGTCAAGGGATTGGATCAATTTCCGGATCTCCCCGAGATTATCGAAGACGGCTTGACATTTGAGGACAATGCCCGGAAAAAAGCGGAAAGCCTGTTTCGATGGACAGGCATGCCGGCGCTGGCGGACGATTCCGGGCTGGAGGTGGATGCGCTCGGCGGCCGTCCTGGCGTATATTCTGCGCGCTTTGCCGGCGAACATGCCAGTGATGCGGAGAACAACCTGAAGCTGCTGCATGCATTGGATGGCGTTCCTCTGGAGCGGCGGACGGCCCGTTTTCGCTGCGTTTTGTTCTTGATGTTCAGCGAAGAGCGAACGATGACAGCCGAAGGCATCTGCGAAGGCGTGATTTTGACCGCGCCGCGCGGGAACGGGGGGTTTGGTTACGATCCGCTGTTTTACCTTCCGGCATATGGCAAGACGATGGCTGAACTGGGTCCAAATGAGAAAAATCAGGTCAGCCACCGTGGACAAGCGCTCAGACAGCTGGCTGCCCAGCTTGCTGAAGAGATCCGGAACAGGAATAAACCGGTTCCTTGAAAAGAAGCAAGATTGTGATATAATGGAGTGGTTATCAACACGTAAAACGGGTACATACAGCAGATGTTTCAGGAGGGAGAGCATAGATGAAAGCGACCTGGGAGAAAATAGATAAGAATGAGGGAGTGTTGACTGTCGAGGTGGAAGAGGAACGGGTGGCGGATGCATTGGACCGGGCCTTCCGCAAGGTGGTCAAGCAAGTGACAGTGCCCGGATTTCGCAAGGGCAAAGTTCCGAGAAAAATCTTTGAGGCCCGCTTCGGGGTGGAAGTGCTTTATGAAGAGGCGATTGATCTGTTGCTTCCCGAAGCCTATAAGCAGGCGGTGGAAGAGACCAAAATCGAACCGGTCGACCGTCCGCATGTCGATGTGGAGCAGTTTGAGCAGGGAAAACCATTTATCTTCAAGGCCACAGTGACCGTCAAGCCGGAAGTGACCCTCGGCAAATACATCGGATTGGAAATCCCGGAAAAGGATTTCTCCGTGAGCGAGGAGGATGTGCAGGCCGAACTGGAACGCCGGCGGGAGCGAGTGGCGGAATTGGTTCCGGTGGAAGAAGGACCGGTCGAAACGGGGGACTTGATTCGCCTTGATTTTGAAGGGTTTGTCGATGGTCAGCCGTTTGAAGGAAACAAGGCGGAAAATTATCCGCTGACCGTGGGTTCCGGGGCGTTGATTCCCGGTTTCGAAGAGCAGCTGGTCGGCATGAAAAATGGGGAAGAAAAAGAGATTCAGGTCACCTTTCCGGAGGATTACCGGGTAGAGGAGCTGAAGGGCAAGGAGGCCACCTTCCGCGTCAAGATCAAGGAGATCAAGAGAAAACGGCTTCCGGAGCTGGACGATGAATTTGCCAAGGATGTCAGTGAATGCGAAACACTGGAAGAACTGAAGGAAGAAATCCGGAAGGCGTTAAGCGAACAAAAGGAAGAGGAAAAAAAGCAATATCTCCAAGATCAGGCCGTCCAGTTGGCGGCTGAAAATGCGGAAGTGGAGATCCCGCAGGCGATGATCGAACATGAAATCGACCACATGATCCACGACTACAGCCAGCAACTGCGGCTGCAAGGGCTCGATCTGGACACCTATTTCAAAATCACCAATACCACGATGGAACAATTGCGCGAGCAATTCCGCGACAGCGCTGAAAAACGGGTGCGGCACAATCTGGTCATTGAGGCGGTGGCCAAACAGGAAAACATTGAAGCCACGGAAGAAGAGATTGGGGAAGAGTTGCAAAAGCTGGCTGATCTCTACCAGCGGCCGGTTGAGGAAGTCAAGCAGCTGCTCGGTGGCGAGGATGGCCTGCAGATGATTGCGCATTCGATCAAGGTTCGCAAGACCATGGACTTCCTGGTTGAAAAAAGCGTGACGACCGCCGTCGCCTAGTGCATCCGGCAGAGCAAGCATATGGGAAATTCGCAGAACACAGCACGGTTTTTTTCCGTGCTTTGTTTATCCATGGAAGGGCAGATTGAAGGGCAGCTGGAAGGAGACGAAAGGTGCAAAATGTTTTACAATAAGGGTAAGAAGTCCGATCCGTATGAGAAGGAGTGAAGCGGATGAATTTGGTGCCGATCGTCATTGAAACCACCAATCGCGGCGAGAGGGCTTACGACATCTATTCCCGGCTGCTGAAAGACCGGATCATTCTTCTTGGCAGCCCGATTACCGATCAGGTCGCCAACACGGTTGTGGCGCAAATGCTTTTCCTGCAGGCAGAGGATCCGGATAAAGACATTTACCTGTACATAAACTCACCAGGTGGTTCCGTGACGGCCGGAATGGCCATTTATGACACGATGCAGTACATCAAGCCGCATGTTTCCACGATCTGTATCGGTTTGGCTGCCAGCATGGGCGCAATCCTGCTTGCGGCTGGAGAAAAGGGGAAACGATTTGCCCTTCCGAACAGCGAGATCATGATTCACCAACCTCTGGGGGGTGTGCAGGGGCAGGCCACAGATATCAAAATCCATGCGGAATGGATCGTCCGAACGAAGAACAAGCTCAACCGCATCCTGGCAGAACGCACGGGGCAACCTTTGGAGCGGGTTGAACGAGACACGGATCGCGACTTTTTCATGAGTTCGGAGGAGGCGTTGGAATACGGATTGGTTGACCAGATCATCACTCGTCCAGATTTTGCAAAGGAGTGAATCCGAGTGTTCAAATTTAATGATGAAAAAGGCCAGTTGAAGTGTTCGTTCTGCGGCAAGACGCAGGAACAGGTGCGCAAGCTGGTTGCTGGTCCGGGAGTCTATATCTGTGATGAGTGTATCGAGTTGTGCACGGAGATCGTCGAAGAAGAGCTGGGCACGGAAGAGGAGTTCAACCTCCAGGAAGTGCCGAAACCGCATGAGATTCGGCAGTTCCTCGATCAATACGTGATTGGTCAGGAAAGAGCCAAAAAGAGCCTTTCGGTAGCCGTGTACAACCACTACAAGCGGATCAACAGCAGTCTCAAAAACGACGATGTGGAGCTGTCCAAGAGCAACATTTTGCTGCTCGGCCCGACTGGAAGCGGCAAGACGTTGCTCGCTCAAACGTTGGCGAGGGTGCTCAACGTGCCCTTTGCCATCGCCGACGCCACCTCGCTGACGGAGGCCGGGTACGTCGGTGAAGATGTGGAGAATATCCTGTTGAAGCTGATCCAGGCGGCCGATTATGACGTCGAAAAGGCCGAGCGCGGCATCATCTACATCGACGAAATTGACAAGATCGCCCGCAAATCTGAGAATCCGTCCATCACACGCGACGTCTCCGGTGAAGGGGTACAGCAGGCCTTGCTGAAGATCCTGGAAGGAACAGTGGCCAGCGTGCCGCCGCAAGGGGGAAGAAAGCACCCGCACCAGGAGTTTATCCAGATTGACACCACCAACATCCTCTTCATCTGTGGCGGCGCTTTTGACGGGATTGAGCAGATCATCAAGCGGCGTGTGGGCAAGAAAGTGATCGGCTTTGGGGCAGAAGTTTCGGGACGGGATCTCAAATCCGGAGAGTACCTGTCCATGGTCCAGCCTGAAGACTTGCTGAAATACGGCCTGATTCCCGAATTTGTCGGGAGGATTCCGGTGATCTCAACGCTTGATCCGCTGGACGAGGAAACCTTGAAGCGCATCTTGACAGAACCGAAAAATGCCCTGGTCAAGCAGTATGCCAAGTTGTTGCAGATGGATGACGTGGAGCTGGAGTTTACCGACGAAGCCTTGACCGCGATTGCCAAAGAAGCCATCCGTCGCAACACGGGCGCCCGAGGTTTACGGGCGATTATCGAAGATCTGTTGCTGGACGCGATGTATGAACTGCCTGCGAGAGACAATGTACGAAAATGCATCATCACCGAAGAGGTGGTGACGCAAAAGCTGAGTCCCAAGCTGATCACGGACAAAGGCGAAGTGATCACCTTCTGGGAGAAAGAGGCCAGCGCCTGATGTGTATCCAACCCTCAGGAAATTCCTGGGGGTTGTCTTCTATGATTAGCCTCATTTCCACCCGGTCATACTAGGATTGACTTGTCTGTTTTGAATTAATGAGACCGTGTGGAAAGGGGAATGGGAACATGCATTGGACTATCTTGATCAGTGGGATCCAGCTTTTTTTTTTCGATCGTCATCGGACTGTACTTCTGGAATTTGCTGCGGAACCAGCAGAACAGCAAGACGGTGGTCCAGAAGGAATCGCACAAGGAAATGGAACAACTGCGGCGTTTACGCGCGATTTCATTGACGGAACCGCTTGCGGAAAAGACGCGCCCTTCCCGCTTTGAGGACATTGTCGGGCAGGAAGACGGGTTGCGCGCGCTGCGCGCTGCGCTGTGCGGAAGCAATCCGCAACACGTGTTGATTTATGGACCTCCCGGAGTCGGAAAAACGGCAGCGGCGAGATTGGTGTTGGAAGAAGCGCGAAAAAATCCGCTTTCCCCTTTTCGCGAAGATGCCAAATTTGTTGAGATGGATGCCACGACGGCCCGTTTTGACGAACGGGGGATTGCCGATCCCCTGATCGGCTCTGTTCACGATCCGATTTACCAGGGTGCCGGATCGCTCGGACAAGCCGGGATCCCGCAACCGAAACCAGGTGCCGTCACAAAGGCTCACGGGGGTATTCTGTTTATCGATGAAATTGGCGAGCTCCACCCGATCCAGATGAACAAACTGCTAAAAGTGCTGGAAGATCGCAAAGTTTTCCTGGAGAGCGCGTATTATAATCCTGAAGACCGGAACATACCGCAATACATTCACGACATTTTTCAAAATGGGCTGCCGGCCGATTTTCGCCTTGTGGGCGCCACCACGCGTTTGCCGGAAGAAATTCCGCCAGCCATCCGTTCACGTTGCGTCGAAATCTTTTTCAAGCCTTTATCGGTGAGCCAAATCGGCAAGATTGCCAGAGATGCCCTGGCCAAAATCGATCTGGAGATTGACGCGGATGCCGTTTCCCTCATCCAGCAATATGCCAAAAACGGCCGTGAGGCGGTCAATCTGGTCCAGATCGCCGCAGGCATTGCCATGACGGAGAGCAAGGACCGTCTGACCAAAGAAGAGGTGGAGTGGGTCATCCACAACAGCCAGCTGTCGCCGCGGCCGGAAAAACGCATTTCACCGCGTCCCCAGATTGGGGTAGTCAACGGCCTGGCAGTGTATGGTCCCAACATGGGCGTCCTGATCGAAATCGAGGCCACAGCAAGGCCTGTCAAGGAAGGGCACGGACAGCTGACGGCTACCGGGATGGTGGAAGAGGAGGAGCTGGCAGGAAACCGGCGTACGCTGCGAAGGAAGAGCATGTCCGTGGGTTCCCTGGAAAATGTCATCACCGTATTAAAACATGTTGCCAATATCGACACGACGGCTTATGATATTCACGTCAATTTTCCGGGAGGAATTCCAATCGACGGCCCTTCTGCCGGAGTAGCCATCGCCACGGCCATTTATTCCGCAGTTCGGCAGATTCCCGTCGACAACCAGGTGGCCATGACAGGAGAAATTGGCATTCATGGCCAAGTCAAGGCGGTTGGCGGCATCGTCGCCAAGGTGCTGGCGGCAAAAGAGGCTGGCGCAACCAAAGTGTTGGTTCCGAAAGACAACTGGCAGTCGATTTTTGCTGAAATGGAAGGAATTAAGGTGATTCCTGTCGAAGAAATTAAAGAAGTATTTTCGCATACGCTGATCGTGGATAACCACTTTGAAGAGTTGGGGATGCCAGTTCCGGCCGGAGAGCTGCTTTCTGCACAGGGATTATTGTACCAGGCAGAAAGTGAGCTGGACATTTGCTGAAAATGACGGGTAAAGGGTTTGAGAGTCAATGGCGATACGAAAATGGATGTCACAGTTGACGGAGGTGCTTGGGATGACCTTGAAAAGCCATGAGGAACGGCTAATCCCACTGCTACCCCTTCGGGGCTTGTTGGTGTTTCCCACGATGGTGCTGCATCTGGATGTCGGTCGGGAGAAATCGATCAAGGCGCTGGAAAAGGCGATGGTCGATGAGAATGAGATCCTCCTTTCCTGCCAGGAAATGATTCAAAAAGAGGAACCGGATCCTGATGATATTTTTCGCGTCGGTACCGTAGCCCGGGTTCGCCAAATGTTGAAGCTGCCCAACGGCACGATTCGCATTTTGGTGGAAGGATTGTATCGCGCCAGGATCAAGCGGTTTGTCCAGACCGATCCTTTCTTTGAAGTGACGTTTGAGGAACTGCCGGAAGAATACGAAGTGGACGCGGAGATCGAAGCCCTGATGCGGGCCGTCCTGGATCATTTTGAGAACTACACCAAACTGTCAAAAAAGATTACTCCGGAGACCTTCGCCTCGGTGATGGACGTGGAGGAGCCGGGGCGCCTGGCTGACGTGATCGCTTCGCACCTGCCGTTGAAGATCCGCGACAAACAAATGATCCTTGAGACGGTGTCTATTAAGGAGCGCCTGACACAGCTTTTGTCCTTGCTGAATAATGAACGGGAAGTGCTGGAACTGGAGCGGCAGATTCAACAACGAGTGAAAAAACAGATAGAACGTTCGCAAAAAGAGTATTATCTGCGCGAACAGATGAAGGCAATCCAGAAGGAATTGGGGGACAAAGAGGGCCGAGCGGCTGAAGTGGAAGAGATTCGGGAACGGATGGAGAAGGCAGGCGAACTGCCGGCCAGAGTGCGGGAGAAAATTGAGAAAGAGTTGGATCGGCTGGAAAAAATGCCGCCCGCTTCGGCAGAGGGAACCGTGATTCGCACTTATTTGGACTGGTTATTGGATCTTCCCTGGACGAAGCGGACCGAAGATGCATTGGACATTCACCATGCGACCAAAGTGCTGGACGAGGCACATTACGGCCTGGAGAAGGCGAAGGAGCGGATCCTGGAGTATCTGGCCGTCCAAAAGCGCGTCAATCATCTGAAAGGGCCGATCCTCTGCCTGGTTGGACCTCCTGGCGTCGGCAAGACCTCGCTGGCTCGTTCAGTCGCTGAGGCCATGGGACGAAAATTTGTTCGCGTATCGCTCGGCGGCGTCCGGGATGAGGCGGAAATCCGCGGCCATCGCCGGACTTACGTCGGCGCCATGCCGGGCCGGATCATACAGGGAATGAAAACGGCAGGAACCGTCAACCCGGTTTTTTTGTTGGACGAAATTGACAAGATGTCATCCGACTTTCGCGGCGACCCCGCGTCGGCCATGCTGGAAGTGCTGGATCCAGAACAGAACAGCCAGTTCAGCGATCATTACATTGAATTGCCTTATGACCTTTCACAGGTGTTGTTTATCGCGACAGCCAACAATGCCTACAACATCCCCCGGCCGCTCTTGGATCGCATGGAAATCATCAGCTTAAGCGGCTACACGGAGGAGGAAAAGATGCAGATTGCCAAGCGCCACTTGCTGCCGAAGCAAATGGAGGCGCACGGATTGGCGGAAGGACAGCTGGTTGTGGATGATCCGGTGATCTTGAAAGTGATCCGGCAATATACGCGGGAAGCAGGCGTGCGGAATCTGGAAAGGCAGCTGGCCACACTGTGCCGGAAAGCGACAAAGCAGCTGGTGACGGATGAAGCGCTGGAAAGAGTGGAAATTCGGGAACATAACTTGAAGGACTATCTGGGTCCCGAGCGGTTCCGCTACGGCCTGGCCGAGGAAAGCGACCTGATCGGGGCGGCCACGGGGCTTGCCTGGACAGAGGCCGGCGGAGACACATTAATCATTGAGGTATCTACATTTCCCGGGAAGGGGCGTCTCATCCTGACCGGAAAACTGGGAGAAGTGATGAAGGAGTCGGCGCAGGCCGCCTTCAGTTACATTCGTTCGCGGGCCCAAGAGCTGAAAGTGGCCCCGGATTTTACGGAAAAACTGGATATCCACATCCACGTTCCGGAAGGAGCCATTCCGAAGGACGGACCCTCTGCCGGCATCACGATGGCAACCGCCTTGATTTCGGCGCTGACCGGCATTCCGGTGTCGAAAGAGGTAGGCATGACCGGGGAAATCACCTTGCGCGGAAGGGTACTGCCCATCGGCGGCCTGAAAGAAAAAGCGCTCGCCGCTCACCGTGCGGGTTTGAAGCGGGTGTTGTTCCCGCGTGAAAATCTCAAGGATATCGAAGAGATTCCGGAAAACATCCGGGAGAAGCTGACCCTGATTCCGGTGGAACACATGGATCAGGTACTGAAGGAAGCGTTCCTGGAAAATCCCCTGAAGCAAAAAGAGGATTGGGCTGACGGCGTGGAGGCGGTACCTGGCGAAGGTGTTGTGGAAGACTCGCTGGACTACGGGGCACGGCTATGAAAGTGAAACAAGCGGAATTTGTCGCCAGTGCCGCCGCGCCAGCCCAATATCCCAAAGACGGCCTGCCAGAGGTAGCCCTGGTAGGCCGTTCCAATGTCGGCAAATCCTCTTTTATCAACCGGATGCTGGGGCGCAAGCGTCTGGCCCATACCAGTTCACGTCCCGGAAAGACGCAAACGCTGAACTTTTACCGGATCAACGGAACATTTTATTTTGTCGATCTTCCCGGCTACGGCTATGCGCAAGTTTCCAAGCAGCAGCAATCTGCCTGGGGAAGGATGATGGATCGCTACTTGCGCGAACGCACAAACCTTCGCCTGATCATCCAGCTTCTGGATATTCGTCACAAGCCGACGCATCTCGATCGGCAAATGTGGGAATATTTACAGGTGACAGGAATGCCCTGTCTCTTGGTGGCCACCAAAGCGGATAAGATTGCCCGCGGCCATTGGCAAAAGCAGCTGCGGCTCATTCGAGAGGAACTGGGGCTGGATGGCGCTTTTCCTGTGATGCCTTTTTCTGCATTGGACGGTACGGGAAAAGAAGCGATCTGGCCGGCCATCACGGCGCATCTGTTTAAGACGCAAAGCCCGTGATGGTGCAGGCCGTGCGGCGTTCACATTTTCTTCATTTTGGCCATTTGCACAAACATGCTATAATGGGTATGAGTGTGCGAACGCGGTAAAAGTGTGGTGAGGCAGATGAACATCGTTGTGATCGGGATCAATTATCGCACCGCACCCGTTGAATTGCGTGAACGGTTGGTTTTTCCTGATAGCTCCCTGAAGGAAGCGCTGGCTGCTTTTCGCGAGACCAAAGGGGTGTTGGAAGGGGTTCTTCTCAGCACGTGCAACCGCACCGAGCTGATCATGGTGGTGGATCACCTGCGGCGGGGCATTGATCATACGCAGCGCTTCCTAGAAGCCTGGTCCGGTGTTTCGCGGGCCGATTTTCAGCAAGCGCTGTACATTCACCAGGATCGGGAAGCTGTGGCTCACCTGTTCCGGGTCGCCTGCGGACTGGATTCGATGATTGTCGGCGAGACCCAGATCCTGGGCCAGCTCAAGGATGCCTTCTTTCTGGCGCGCGAGCAAGGGAATACGGGAAGCCTGCTGAACCGGCTCCTGCAGCGGGTCATTACCTTTGCGAAAAAGGTGCATGCCGAGACCGGGATCAATGACAATGCGGTTTCCACCAGCTATGCAGCGATCGAATTGATGAAGAAAGTGTTTGGCGATCTGAAAGGGAAGCATGCTGCCGTCATCGGTGCCGGAAAGGTTGCCAGCCTGACCTGCCAACATCTGCATGCGGCAAAGCTCGGCCGGATTTCCGTTGTCAACCGGACTTTGGAGAAAGCGGAGGAGCTGGCCCGCCGTTTTGATGGACAGGCTGTTCCCTGGTCGGCTTTGCCGGACGTGCTGCAAGAGGTGGATATCCTCGTCAGTGCCACCGGTGCGCCGGGCTATATCCTCACGCGTGCGCAGGTGGAAAGGATCATGGCGAGGCGTGGCGGCAGACGGCTCCTCTTGATGGACATGGCGGTCCCCAGGGATCTGGATCCGCAGATTCATCATCTTCCGAACGCGTTTTTGTACGACATCGACGATTTGGAAGGGCTAGTGGAGGCCAATCTGGCGGAGCGGATGAAAGAGGCCCGTCTGATTGAGCGGCAGATCGAGAAAGAGGTTGATGAGTTTGAGCATTGGTTGCACACGCTGGGTGTCATCCCGTTGATTTCTGCCTTGCGCGAAAAAGGGTTGCGGATTCATCAGGAGACGATGGAAAGCTTGCAAAACAAGTTGCCTCACCTGTCGGAGCGGGATTGGAAAGTGATCCGTAAGCATATGATGAGCGTAGTCAACCAAATGCTTCGTGATCCGATCCAGCGGATCAAAGAACTGGCGACGGAGCCGCAAGCGCAGGAATCGCAAAATTTGTTTGCGACGATTTTCGCATTGGAAGAAATCCTGCTCGAGCAGGAATTGGAGCAACAGCAGAAAGCGCCGTCAACCGAAGAACAGGCGGAGTCCCACGTCACCTTGCCCCTTCCTTTTCGTCTGTAAACCGTTGTTTCTCATGAGGAAACGGTGAAGTGCTTTTGGAAGGAAGGGGTAGCCGTGGGTCTTTGGGCGTTTGACAGCATGGTTTATCTGTATGCGATAAGCCTTTTTTTTTACTACTTGGCCTTTATCCAAAAGAATCGTTTGTTTCAACGGTTTGGAATGGTCACACTGAGCTTGGTCTGGGGCTTGCAGACGCTTTTTTTTGTCTGGCGCGGCTTCACCCAAGGGGAACTTTCGTTGTTCACCCTTTTTGAAAGCCTGTTGTTTTACTCCTGGTTGTTGGTGGGGTTGTCGCTGGCGATTCATCTCTGGTTTCGCATCGATTTGTTCATTCTTTTGAGCAACCTCATCGGTTTGACGGCTTTTGTGCTGGCTTTTGTCGCCGAGAGAAACGCGACCGGCCTCTCTTTCCCGGAGGAGATGGTTTCCGAATTGCTTGTGATTCACGTCACGCTGGCCATCCTCAGTTATGTGGCTTTCTCTTTTTCATTCATCTTTTCGATGATGTACCTTATTCAATACCGGCTTTTGAAACGCAAGAAGTGGCATCCCCGCTTCCGCCTTCCCAGCCTTGAAAAAGCGGAGCAATTCAGTTATCACTTCAATATCGTCGGTTTTCCGCTCCTCGCCATTTCTTTGCTGCTTGGCCTGATCTGGGCTCACTTGCGCCTTTCATTCAACTATTGGTTTGATCCGAAGATTGTCACTTCTTTTATGATTCTCATCCTGTATGGGCATTTCCTCTTTTTGCGGCACAGGCGGGTGCAGGGAGAGAGGCTGGCGTGGACCAATCTGCTGTCCTTCCTCATGGTATGCACCAACGTGGTGGTCTCCATGCTCTGGAGTTCCTTTCATCGCTGGTAGGTGATTCAGTTGTATTATCCGCTGATGCTCGACGTCCGGGGTCGACTGGCCGTGGTGATAGGCGGCGGCGCAGTGGCCGAACGAAAAGTTGGCACATTGCTGGCGTACGGCGCTCGCGTCCGCCTGATCAGCCCGGAGATTACGCAGCGGCTCATGCAATATGCCCAGGACGGGTTGATTGAGGTACATCAACGAGCTTATCGGCCCGGGGATCTGGATGAAGCCTTTTTAGTCTTTGCGGCCACCAATCAGAGTGAAGTGAACCGCCAGGTATACCATGAAGCGGTTCAACGCGGCCAATTGGTGAATGTCGTGGATCGGCCGGAGTGGAGCCTGTTTCATGTCCCTTCGACGCTCCGGCGGGGGAGGCTGCAGATCAGCATTTCGACGGCGGGTGCTTCACCGGCCATGGCCAGACGGATCCGGAAGCAGCTGGAGAAGCAATTTGACGATTGGTATGCCGGTTACCTGGACTGGCTGGCCGAACTCCGTGGTGAGCTTCAGTGGTTAATCCCTGATTCCGGCAAGCGCCGGATGGCATACCAGATGTTTGCGGAAGAGGAAGCGTGGCTGGAGAAGTACCGCCGTGAGGGGCACGAGAGGACGCTTCAGGAGGCCCGCCAATGGATTGGCGAGTGGCTGAGGGGCAATCATCTGGGGTAATACAGAGGCAATACAAGGGAGGAAATCCGCTTGAAACCCATTCTCATCGGTTCACGCGCGAGTGAATTGGCCTTGCGGCAGACAAGCTGGGTGAAGGAACAACTGCAACAGGTGACGGAACGTCCCGTTGAAATCCAAACTTTTCTCACGAAGGGGGATCGGATTCTGAATGTCACCCTTTCCAAGGTGGGGGGCAAGGGGTTGTTTGTCAAGGAAATTGAGGAAGCGATCCTTCGGGGCGAGGTGGATTTTGCCGTACATAGCCTGAAAGATATGCCGGCCGAGCTGCCAAAGGGCCTGGTGATCGGAGCTGTGAGCCGCCGCGAGGATCCACGGGACTGCTGGATAGCAAAAGAAGGAATCCCTTTCTCAGAGTTGCCTCCCGGGGCCAAGGTCGGGACCAGCAGTTTGCGGCGAATGGCTCAAATCAAGCGCTTGCGGCCCGACGTGCAGGTGGTTCCTTTGCGGGGGAATTTGGGAACGCGCCTGCGGAAAATGATGGAAAGCGATTTGGATGGGATTCTCCTTGCTGCAGCAGGACTGCATCGGTTGGGCTGGCAGGACAAAATAACGGAGTACCTGCCGCCTGAGCAGTTTATTCCGGCAGTCGGACAGGGGGCGTTGGGAATGGAGTGCCGCCTTGAGGACGAATCGGTCCTGTCCCTCCTGGCGACCGTTCATGATCCGGACACATTCCTTTGTGTACAGGCGGAGCGTTCCTTTTTGCACAGGCTGGAAGGCAGTTGCCAGGTACCGATTGGCGCCTACGCCCGCCTGGATGGTGGCCGGATCTGTCTCACCGGTTTTGTCGCCTCACCGGAAGGGGAGCGCTTCTTGCGGGCGTCACGGGAAGGCATGGAGCCGGACGCGTTGGGGAGAGCCTTGGCGGAAGAGTTGCTCGCCGCGGGGGCGGCGGAGATTTTGCAGCGGGTGCGTGAGGAAGGCGGAAGATGAGTGTGGCAATCGTTTCATCGGCGGTGAGGTGGAGTACGGATGCGGCAACAGCGTTCCGGGTTTGAGAAAAAGCCGCTTTTTGGTTACCGTATATTGGTGACGCGAGACCAATCCCAGGCCCGCGCGCTTTCCTCCAGGATCGAGGAATTGGGCGGCGAGGCAGTAGCGTTTCCGGTCATCCGGATCAGGCCAGTGGAAGATGCCGGTCCGTTGGATCAGGCGTTGGATGAACTGGAGCGGTTTGATTGGGCGGTATTTACCAGCACCAATGCCGTGAAATATTTCTTCCACCGTCTGCGGCAGCGCAAGATGGACATCCGGCGGCTGCGGGCACAGATTGCGGCGGTCGGGCCGAAAACCAAGGAGGCTCTGGAAGAAAAGGGATTGCAGGTTCAGGTGTGTCCTGACGTGTTTCATGCAGAGGGGTTGCTGGATGAGCTGCTCAAACAGATACGTCCGGGAATGCGGCTGTTGTTTCCCAAGTCGGAGATTGCCCGTGACGTCTTGCCGCAAAGGCTGGCCCAACATGGCGTCGAAGTGAAGGCGGTCGATGTGTATGCGAATGAGCCGGTCATGGACCGGGCGGATGAGCTGGTGTCTTTGCTAGAGGAAGGGGCAATCGACGTGATCACCTTCACCAGTTCCTCTACCGTGCGCAATTTTTTTCAGATCCTGTCCGGGCATGATGCGCATCGTTTGTTGAAGGATGTCAAAGTGGCCAGCATCGGCCCGCTCACTTCAGCCACATGCAGGGAATTGGGGCTTGAGGTGACGATTGAGGCCCGCCAATCCAGCATTGACGGTTTGGTGGACGCGTTGGTCGAGATGGTTCAGACGCAGAAGCAAAGAGGGGAGGATTCCTTGTGAACGAGAGTACTCTTAACCAGGCGCCTTTTGCCCGCCTGCGGCGCCTTCGCCGGACAGACGGCCTGCGGCGGCTGGTTCGTGAGCATGCGTTGTCTGTCGATGATCTGATTTACCCGCTTTTTGTCACTTATGGACAAGGGGTCAAAGAGCCTGTCCCGTCCATGCCGGGAATTTTCCGCTATTCCGTGGATCGGCTGGGGGAAGAACTGGAGGAGATTTCCCGGCTCCGAATTCCGGCGGTCATGTTGTTTGGCGTGCCAGAGCACAAAGATGACCGGGGCTCCGGCGCATACGATGAGCAGGGAGAGGTTCAGCAGGCGATTCGCCTGATTAAACGGGATTATCCCCATTTGGTGGTGATGGCGGACACCTGTCTGTGCGAGTATACCGATCATGGCCATTGCGGTGTCGTGCACCAGGAACAGATAGAAAACGACCCGTCTCTTGAACTTCTGGCGCGCACCGCGGTCTCTCAGGCGGCGGCGGGTGCCGACGTGATCGCCCCGTCCAACATGATGGACGGGTTTGTCTGGGCGATCCGCCGGGCATTGGACGAGCACGGTTTCAGCCACATCCCGATTCTCTCCTATGCGGTCAAATATGCCTCCGCCTTTTATGGCCCTTTTCGTGATGCGGCTGGTTCGGCGCCGCAATTCGGTGACCGCCGCAGTTACCAGATGGATCCGCCGAACCTCAGGGAGGCCATTCGGGAGGCGGCCGAAGATGTGGCGCAAGGGGCTGACATGTTGATGGTCAAGCCGGGCATGCCTTACCTGGACGTGGTGCGGGTCATCCGGGATACCTTTGATTTGCCTTTGGCTGTCTACAATGTCAGTGGCGAATATGCCATGGTCAAGGCAGCCGCTTTGAACGGCTGGATTGACGAGGAAAGAACGGTGCTGGAATTGTTGACAGGGATGAAGCGGGCCGGGGCCGACATGATTTTGACTTATCATGCCAAAGATGCGGCCCGCTGGCTCTCGGGGAGCGTGTGAGCGATTTTGACTTGAGCAAGTCTGTTTTGATTTAATAGAAAGTGGCCCGGCCTGGTAGTTGAACCAAGAGATAAGAAAGCTGAAGCAGGATATTTGTGGAAAGGGTTTTCGCTGATGAAGACGCGACGTGTCGGACTGATTGTATGGCTTCGCAATCTGCGGGAAGCACGGAACCTGGAACGTCATGGCCATGTGATCTATGTTTCCCGGCGGATGAAATATGCGGTGATGTATGTCAACCAATCCGAGCTCAAAGCGAAGATGAACCAATTGGGAAAACTGCCTTTTGTCCGCAAAGTAGAGCCGTCCTACATGCATGAAGTGTCTGTCGAGTATCAGCACAAAAGCCCATTGGAAGAACAGATCCGATAAGCACGAGCGTTTCGTGAGCCATTCCGGGAACGGAATGGCTCTTTTTTCATAATGAGGATCCTGGTTGGACATACTATGACTGCCTAACCGAATGGGTTGACTTGCAAAAGAACAGGCAAAGGATGGTTGGAAGATGAAAGGTAGAGCAGCATATCTGGGAAAGGTTGTTTGGCTCGGAGTAATTCTGCTGGTCTTGAGTCTTTTTTTGGCGATCTTCTCTCAGGTACAGATTGCAGAGGCGCAAACGGTTGTCAAATTGGGAAGCGTCGGCGGCTATGTTTGGGAATTGCAGGGCCGTCTGCAGTTTTTAGGATTTTATCACGGCAAGATCGATGGCGTTTTTGGCTATCAGACATACTGGGCCGTACGAAACTTTCAGTATCAGTTCGGCATGAAAGTGGATGGCGTGGTCGGGCCCAAGACAAAAGAAAAACTCTGGAAGGCAACCCGCCATTGGCCTGGCGCGACCGGCGGCAAAACGGCCGGACAGGCCGCAGGCGGCAAGAAAACGGCGAAGGCCGCCCCTGCAAACAGGCCCGTGCGTGGCAGCGTGCAGGGATTTTCGCAAAATGATATCAAACTGATGGCCAATGCCGTGTATGGCGAGGCCCGTGGCGAGCCGTACATTGGTCAGGTGGCCGTGGCCGCCGTAATTCTCAACCGGGTGGAAAGTCCGTTGTTTCCCGATACACCGTCGGCTGTCATTTTTGAGCCCGGCGCCTTTACTGCGGTGGCAGACGGGCAAATTTGGCTGACGCCGAACGAAACGGCCAAGAAGGCGGTCCTGGACGCGATCAACGGATGGGATCCGACAGGCGGCGCGCTGTACTATTTCAACCCTGAAACAGCCACCTCGGCGTGGATTTGGAGCCGTCCGCAGATCAAAAAAATCGGCAAGCACATCTTTTGCCTCTAGCCTCAATGCGCCTGCAGGCTGGCCATTTTCTCCAGAAACAGGTACAATAAGAGATACATGGAGGCTCTGATGCAGGCATTGTGTCATGAAAGGCTTGTTTTTCCAGAGAGTTAAAGGAGGTTTTTCCATGCTGCAAAAAATCGCGATGCAAGACTACAGCCAACTGGTGGAGCAAGCGACGAAACCGGTTGTCTTGAAATTTACGGCGAACTGGTGACCGGCTTGCCGGCGACTGGATCCAGTTGTCGAAAAATTGGCGCCGCAGCTTGCCGACCAGGTCGTTTTCTACGAGGTCAATACCGATGAATCCCCTGACCTGGCAGCCAAATTCGGGATTATGAGCATTCCGACGATGGTTTTGCTGAAAAACGGTCAGGAAGTGGAACGCGTGATTGGCGCGTTGCCCGAAGATCGGATTCGTGAATTTGCCACAAAGTGACAAAGCACGCCAAAAGTCTGTGAAGGGTACCGGCTTGCCGGTGCCCTTTTTACGTCAGCAAGCAGGATGTCACTGGACAGAATCAGGGTGAGGATGTATAATTTCTACATTACCTTGCATATTTATGAGTATTCTGGAACGGGAGTGGAGACGTTGCAGATCCGTCGAGCCAAGGTGGGCGATGTTCCGTTTATTGAGAAACTGATTCAACATTATGCCAATGAATATATATTGTTGCCTCGCAGCCGTCTTTCCATCATCGAATCGCTCCCTTGTTTCAAAGTGGTCGAGGGAGACGGGGAGCTTTTGGGATGTGGCGCGTTGCACGTGTTGTGGGAGGATCTGGCGGAGATCCGCTCTCTCGTTATCTCCCCGAAAGCCCAGGGCAAGGGGTTGGGCAAAATGCTGGTCGAGGCCTTTATCCAGGATGCCGAAGCGATGGGGATACGACGGGTGATGGCTTTGACCTATCAACAGCATTTCTTTGAAAAATGCCAGTTTCATGTCGTCGAAAAGTCCACCTTGCCCCAGAAAGTTTGGAAAGATTGCCTCCATTGTCCGAAGCGGCTTTCGTGTGACGAAATCGCCATGCTCCGCGTGTTAGAGTCGGTGCCAAAAACCGAGCCCTTGCTCGAGCCGCTTGCCTTGCCGGAGGGTTTTCTGCCCATTGCGAAAGACTCGGCCATGTCGCGTACATGAATCCGCCTCCATCCGGCCATGCTAACCAATGGAGGTGAGCATTCATGCGGACATTGGCTGTAATTGGAGGAATTGTCGGATTGATGATGGTGCCAGCCATTCGCCGGCGGACGTTGATGCGCCTGTTGAACATCCCGATGGTGAGCAACCTGGCGGTGCGTTCCGTCGTGGGGAACCGTTGGATCAGAAATCAATTGTTCCGTCGGACGCTTACCCCAATGTTGAGGGCCATGCGTTAACACTCGCCTCCGGGCAGCGAAAGCTGCCCTTTTTTTATCGGGCAGGAATCCGATCACATTGCTGCGAACTGTTGATCATATTGGTTATAATTTAGAAAAGACAAAGGGGGGATTGAAGCATGAGATCAGCCCGAATCTTTCGGAAGGTCATCCTGTTGTTGCTTTGTCTGAGTCTGCTGGTTCCCGTGACGACGGCCTGGGCTGATGCGGTGGCAGGTGAACAGGTCGTTACCCTGGGAAAAGATCTGACCAGCGAGCAAAGGCAGCAGATGCTGGATCTTTTCGGGGTAAAAGAAAATGAAGTGACCATCATTGAGGTGACCAACCAAGAAGAAAAAGAGGTTCTGGGAGATTTGCTCAGCCCTGCGGTCATCGGTTCGCGCGCCATCTCATCCGCGCGGATTACCTTGACTGAGCCTGGAAAAGGGTTGCAGGTAGAGACACATAACATTAACTGGGTTTCCAAGTCGATGTATATCAATGCGCTCATTACCGCCGGCGTGGAAGACGCGGACGTGATGGTAGCCGCTCCGTTTCCCGTCTCAGGGACGGCCGGGTTGACAGGAATCATCAAGGCCTTTGAGGCGGCCACAGACAAGAAACTGGACAAGGAACGGGTCAAAGTGGCCAATGAAGAGATGGTCACCCAGGCCGCATTGGGAGAACGCATCGGCGACAAGGAGGCGGCCGCCGAGCTGATGGCCCGCCTGAAAGAGGCGATTGGGAATCAAAAACTCTCGGAAGAACAGTTGCGCGACATCATCATCAATGTTGCGGGCGATCTGAACATACAATTGACAGACAGCGAGATCGAAAGCCTCCTGTCCATCCTGCAAAAATTGCAAAACCTGAACATTGATTGGAACAAAGTAGGACAGCAGTTGCAACAACTGCAGCAACAGTTGGATCAATATCTGGATGCCAATCCCGAAGTGAAAAACTGGTTTATCCGAATCCTGGAGGCGATTCGGGACTTTTTCCAAAATCTGATTGCACAGTTTTCATCGTGATGTCGTTCCTACTGATGATGAAGTCGTTTGACATGCCCTTTCTGTGGCTGTGGAACAGGAAGGGCATGTTGTTTTGTGGGGTGCCGTTTGGTTTGATTGTCAAGGCGAATGGAGTTTGATAAGATATTCATTTGAGGAGTTTGTGCCGACAGTTCAAATGGCTTGCAGAAAACGGGTGGTCGTATGAGCAAACGGGATTACTACGAGGTGCTGGGCGTGGATCGAAATGCCAGCCCGGAAGAGATCAAAAAAGCTTACCGCAAACTTGCCCGTAAGTACCATCCGGATGTCAATAAAGAGCCGGACGCCGAAGAGCGGTTCAAAGAGGTCAAAGAGGCTTACGATGTCCTCAGCGATCCGGAGAAGAGAGCCCGTTACGACCGGTATGGCCATGCCGAGCCGCAGGGTGGCGGCTATGGCGGTTTTGGTGGTTTTGGCGGAGCGGATGCGGGAGGCGGGTTTGGCGGTTTTGAAGATATTTTTGACATGTTTTTTGGCGGGCGCCGCAGCAATCCACAGGCGCCGCGCCGGGGAGCGGACATTGAGTATCCGCTGACGCTGGAATTTAAAGAAGCCGTGTTTGGCGTCGAGAAGACCCTGCAGGTGCCGCGGGAGGAAAGTTGTTCCACCTGTCACGGCACCGGAGCGAAGCCGGGAAGCAAGTTGGAGACTTGTCCGGTTTGCCGTGGAACAGGCCAGGAAG